>NZ_JANSIV010000013.1:0-12358 GCF_047502705.1 Synechococcus sp. H70.1 | reverse complement strand
ACTGGCGCAACAACACAGGCAGCAACAGCCTTGTGAACACGGGCACGCTGCGCAAGACCACCACTGCTGATTTCATGATTACGGTACCGATGCAGCAGCAGAGTGCCATCGTGGATGTGCAGGCGGGCACGCTGACCCTTTGGGCGGGTAGCAACACGCATCAGGCTGTGCGTTGGCGTGTTGCCAGTGGAGCGTCGTTGGTGTTGCCGACGGGCGCCACGCACACCTTTGTCGGAACCCACAGCGGCGCCATCGCAGGCACGCTCATTCAGACGGGTGGTGTGGTGCAGGCGGGCGGCGACGGTGCGACCTTCAACTTCACGGACACGGGCTATCAGTGGCGGGATGGCACGCTGAACGGGGGTTCGGCGGGCTTGACGAACGCGGAGTTGTTGCGGATAGTTGGCGGCTATGAGCGCTATCTTTCGGGTGTGTTGGTGAACACGGGCACGCTGGTGCAGGAGGCTGGGACGACCTACTTCAACGGGGCGAGCCTGCGAAACAGCGCGACGGCGGAGGTGCGTGCAGGAAACTGGCGCAACAACACAGGCAGCAACAGCCTTGTGAACACGGGCACGCTGCGCAAAGTCTCACCCGACCCGAACAACCCGACCTCGTTCAGCATCACCGTGAACACGACTAACAGTGGGCGCATCGATGTGCAAAACGGCACGCTGAGCGTCTCCAACCTAACTCAGACGGCAGGCGAGACGCGCCTCCATCGCGGGGCAACCCTGAGCGTGCGCAACCCGCTGGCGATGCAGGGCGGTAAACTCACGGGCGCGGGGCAACTGAGCGGCGCGCTCAACAACACGGCGGGCACGATTGCGCCGGGCATCGATGACCCCGATCAGCCCGACCTGAACCCGCTGGGCATCCTAACCATCGACGGCAACCTGACGCTGGGCAACGACGCCGTCTTTGAGGTGGAGCTGGCGGGCACGGACAACTCCAACCCTGCTAACCCGCAGTATGACCAGCTGATTGTGGGGCAAAGCGGCTACACACGCACCGTGCAGCTGAACGGCACGCTGCGGGTCAAGGCGCGCGATGGGTACACGCCTGCGACGGGGGATACCTTTGACATCTTGGTGCGCTCTGGCTCGTGGAACCGCACGGGCGCGTTCCACACGGTGGAGGTAGACCCCGACACGCTGCCGTGCATCGCGTTTGAGGTGCAGTATCTGTCGGATCGGGTGCGGTTGACAGCGCGCCTGACGACTGATCCTGATGTGAACGGCGACGGCTGCGTGGATGACGCGGATCTCTTGGCGGTGCTGTTCGCGTTTGGTCAGACGGGCAGCAACTTGGCGGAGGACATCAACTGCGACGAGGTTGTGGATGACGCCGACCTGCTGAGCGTGCTGTTTGCGTTCGGCAGTGGGTGTTAGCCCTCCCTCACCCCCTACCCCTCTCCCACGCTGTGGGAGAGGGGCGTGCCGCACGCTGACCTGTTTGGAGTGCTGAAGCGCAGCTTCAGCGTCGGCGGAAGCTCCGCTTCCGCACTCCATAACCCTCTTTGCCCGCTGGCGACAGACGGACGCCGCGCGCCAACCCCTCTGGAGTGCTGAAGCGCAGCTTCAGCATCAGGCGGAAGCTCCGCTTCCGCACTCCACATTCCCCTCTCCCGCCCCGCGGGAGAGGGGGACAAGGGGGTGAGGGCAACAGAATCGCGCACGGAGGGACAGCCCCTGTGTCTGCCCTGCTTCTTGTGGGAAAGTGGGGGCAGACACGCAGGTCTGCCCCTACGGGATCACTTCCTGCGCCGACGCAGCGCGAGCAGGCTCACCAGCCCGCTGCCCAACGCCAGCATGCTCGCAGGCTCTGGCACGACCTCGTAGATGTCGAGGCGATCGAACGAGCCCGAAGTGTAGCCTTCATTAACTCCCGCGCCTGTGAAGCCGTTCACGACGAAGATAAACATCCGCCCGTTCCACAAGCCCCAGCTGGCATTCAGGAAGGTGTTGGGGAAGCCGACGGGGTTGTTTCCGTCATCGACCTGTTCAGAGCCGTTCAGTTCGTTGACGCCCACAGATGTTCCGTTGCCGACATTGTAGATGAATATCTTGTTCTGACCGCTGACGCGCTGATTGTAGAGGACAAGGCTGGAGAAACCGCTGAAGTAGACCTCATTCACAGGGATGTAGGCGACGAAGGCTTGCGCTAACGCACCCTCGTTCCAAGTAGCGATGTTCGTGGGGGTATTGAAGGCAGTCGCGCCTGATGCGGCGGCTCGCGTCGCGACAGCAACCGCGCCTTGAGTGCGAATGTAGAGGTCGCCGTTGGGCGCGAAGGCGTAGTCGCGTGTGGAGGTCGCGCCGCCCACAGGTCCTGCGTTGCCCGCGTTGGTGCCCGTGCTCAGGTCGAAGCGGCGCACAATCGTCGAGCCGAACACACCTACGGCAAGCGTCTCCCCACTACCCGAGTATCCTGGGTCGATATCTATCGTGTCGTATCGGTTCACGCCCGCCCCCGACAGGGTAAGCGTGCCTCCAGACGCCCAACCCGTGACCAAGTTGCCGTTCAGGTCGTACTTGCGGATGCCTGTGTTGGCGGCTGTGCCGTCACCCAAGCCGTATCCCCAATACAGATGATTATCGTGATAAACCAGGCGCGTGTCGCGCGAGCCGCCCGCCGCGCTGACAGTGACCGACCACCCCGATGGTGCAAGCGCGCCGCTATTAGTGCCAAGCAGCGTGCCTATATCACCCACTTGCACCAAGCGCACGGTTTGCACGCCCGCAGCATTGTGCCAGCTGCTCACATACAGGTTGTTCCCGTCAAAGGCGACATCGCCGATGGCTTCCGCGCCCGCGAAGGTCGTGTTCAGGTTGAAAGTGCGTCGGTGAACAATCGTGTAGTTCGCGAAGACAAAAGTTTGCGCCAAGATTGCGCCGAGCGCAAGCACCGCACTTAGGCGCATCATCTCCATTCGTCTCATAGGTAAGCCTCCTGTACCTCAGTGATTGGGGTCTGCGCCCTGTGCTTTGGGCGCGCCTACCTATTATACCAATCGCCGAGTCAAAGTTTACTAATCGCACGGCAAATCCTCCAACGCCTCCCGTATCCAATCCCAACCCACTAAACGCACCATCCCTTCACGCAACCCACCCAACGCACCCTCCACCGCCGCCAGCTTCGCCGCCAACGACCCATACACTACACCCTCTACACAACGACGCACCTCACAAAACACACGCTCCACTGGATTCAACTCAGGAGAATACGCAGGCAAATACACCAACGCCATCCCCACCTCCTGTACCTCACGCGCCCGATGAGAACCCGCATTATCCCACACCACGACCTCTACCCCCAACGCACGCCATTCCGACAACGCCGCCACTGCCGCCTCCTTCCCTAAACGCTCCGACCAACGCCACCACACCTCACCCGACAACGGGTCAACGGCTACCTGCAAGTACCGCCACTTGTACGAACGCTCCACCCGCTGACACAACTTGACCCCGCGCACCGTCCAACGCCGACGCACCTGACCGATGAGCCCAACACGCATCTCGTCCACAAACACCACCCGCTGCCCCGCGCGCACCCCCTGCGCCGTCAACGCCTCGCGAAACCCCCTTTTTTCCACTGCGCCTGTAGCGCAGCGTCCGCACGCACCGCCATCGGACGCGGTACCTTGCGCCGAAACCCCAGCCGATGGAAGAGCCGTCGCATCTGACGCTCCGACAGCGCCACGCCCAGTGTCTCGCGACACCACGCGGCTGCCTCGCGGAGCGTGCGAAAGCCTTGCGTAGCGGCGTGCTGGATAAGCTGTGCCTGTTGGTCGGGGGTCAAGCGTGAACGCGGCGTGGCTCGGTTGCCCCCGCGTGTGCGACGGGTGAGTTCGTCCAGTCCCCCTGTGCGATACCAAGTGAGCCACTTGTGAATGGACATTCGCGAGACGCCCACGATGAGGGCGACTTGTCGGGTGGGTGTGCCGCGTCTGAGCAGGAAGAGGGCTTGGAGGCGTTTGGCAATGTGGATGTTGCGTTCTTGTTTGTAGCGTGCGTAGAGTTCTTCGGCGGTGTGTTTCCAGTCCACTATGAGTTTTCGTCCGCGCATAGGTAGTCCTCCTGTGTGTAAGGTAGGCAGGAGTATACCTTATTGGTAAACTCTGAACGCGCGATTGGTATTAGTCTCCGTGTGCGTGGGGGGATTGTACCCGCACACGCGGGAAGACTTGACAAGGTGGCAAGTTGGGTTATTAGGTCTGACACTGGGCGCTACGACATAACCGATTCCCACACCCGCTCCAACTGCGCCCGCTGCGTCTCGGTTAGGTCAGAGAGTGGCGGGCGCACGGATGCATACGGGAATCCCGCGAGTGCCAGCGCGTACTTGAAGTTCGCGGGGGCAGGGAAGGCGTCTATTGCGTCGGCGGCGGCGTCAATCAGCTTCTGCAGACCCGTGCAGTCCGTGCCCTGTTCGAAGGCGTGGCACAGCGCGACCATGCGCGGCAGGTAGACATTCGCCAGCCCGCTGATTGACCCTGCACCCCCGCTCTGCAGGCAGCGCGTCAGCAGTTTCTCCTCGCCGACCCACACGCGCAGGCGCGGTGCGTACTTCAGGAACTGCCCCAGCGCACGCACGCTGCCCGAACTGTCCTTGATGCCGTGCAGGTTCGGATGCTCCAGCAGTGCGTCCACAAGCGCGGGGGTGAGTTTGACGCGCGTGCGCTGCGGGATGTTGTAGAGGATGACGGGCAGCCGACTGGCGTCCAGCACGGCGCGATAGAAGGCGATTAGCCCTTCCAGCGTCGCGGGGTAATAAAACGGCGGGGCGACCATCAGCGCGTCGCACCCCGCTTTCGCTGCCTGCCGCGCCAAGTAGAGCGCCTCGTCCAGACTGCACGACAGCACGCCTGCGATGACCTGCAGTTGCCCACTGCCCTGCACGGCGAGTTCGTACAGTTGCGTCTTTTCGGGCGCGCTCAGCGACGGTCCCTCGCCTGTGGAGCCTGCGACCACGACGCCCTGTGCGCCGTGCGCCTCGAAGTGCGCCAGCAGCTGCACAAAGTAGGGCGCGTCAATCGCCCCCTCTTGCGTGAACGGCGTAATCGCCGCGACATGCACCCCCGCGCGGATTAGTTGCATAGGTTAGATTGGCAATCGCGGTCGGGCACGCAGGAAGTCGAACAAGCCGCGCCAGAACTCGGCGCGCGCCCGCACTTCCGATGCCTCCGCTTCTATCTGAGCAACCGCCATTTTCGCTTTCGCCTCAGGGGGGATTTCCATCGCACGCGCGTCCCGAACTACCTGCGCCATCTTTTGCAGCTCGCCATCGTCTATCCACACACCCCCGCACTGGTCACAGGTATCCAGCACGATATTCGTTGTGTAAAGGTAGTTGTAGGAGCGCAACGGTTGGCGACATACAGGACAGAGCTTTTCCCACGGTGGGTCGTAGGCAACAATCTCAGCTTGGTACAGTGTATCCAGACGGGGCAAGATGCTCTCGTCGATATCGTGCAGCCGCTTCAACTCATCGGCATCGAACCAGATGCCTGCACACGCGGGGCAGACATCAATCGTCACGCCGTAGTGAATCTGCGGCTTTAGTTCAATCTGGCACACGGGGCACAATCGCTCTCTCATGGTTTCTCCCCTACAGGCTCGCCGCGCAGGGTCAGCGCAAAGTCACCCTCCACTGCGCCCGCGCGCATGTTAAGTGTACCCCGAATTTGGCGTGTCCAGCCCGACTGCATGTCCACATGGACGGTCATTTCGCCGCGCATTTGGGGCAGCGAGTCGGGCATCGGCTCCACCTGCACGCGGATACGGTAGCACTTTGCGCCGTCCAGCGTTTCGACGCCCTCCAGTTGGCAGAGGTACTTCACTTCGAGGCTGCCGACGCGCTCCATACGCCCCCACTGCGCGCCGATGCGCACAGGGCGGTCGGGGTAGGCGTAGGCGAACGCGCCGATGACGAAGACTCCCTCGTCCAGCGGCGTCTCGCGCCCGTCGGGGTGCAGCCGCCAGCGTGTTTTGGGCTTGAGTTCGCCAAACGGTGCAGCACTCGCCTGGAGGCGTTGCAGCGCGTCAGGTTCCATCTGCAGCGTGCGCTCGGCGATTGCGCTGCCGTCCGACTCCACCGACAGCACGCGGTCGATGTAGTGCAGCTCCAGCGTGTCGGTCTGCCCGCGCAGCTTGCCCTGCAGGGTCAGCGTATAGCGCCACTGGTCGCCCGCGCGCAGGGTGCGCCGAATCGTATGCTCTGGCTCGCCGCAGCTCGCAATCAGCCATCCGGCAAGCCAGAGCAAGCTCACCCAACGCGCGGCATACCCTTTAGAACTGGTAGCCAATTGTAAACGACAAGCCGTTGGCGCGGTCGCGGTTTGCGCCGAAGCGGTCGGTGATGTCGAGGTTCAGCTCCGCACTGTACGCCTCGTTGAACCACAGGGTCAGCCCGATACGCCCACCGAAGATGTTCTTGCTCGGTCCTGTGGTGTCCACGACATAGAGTCCCACGCCGAGTCGCAGTTGTAGCCGCGCGTCGCTGTTGTTGACGGGCTGCTCGTACACCTGCGTCACCAGCAGGCTGGTAATCGCGCCGCGCGAGCCGCCTGTCTGGTGCGTGAATAGGTCTGCGCTCAGTTCGGTGGCGTCGCTGCCAAACAGCGGCACGCCGTCCGTTGCAAAGGTCAGCCCGACGGCGAACCAGGTCTTGTTGAACGCCTGCAAGTCGGTGTCCGACGGGAAGTACGCGCCGAAGCGCAGTCGCGCCGCCGCCGTCTCCAGCTGCGCTGCCGCCGTCGCGAATGTCAAAGTCATCAGCGCGCCCAGCGCGCTCCAACGAATCCAGCGAGTCATCATCATCCAGTCAACCTCCGTGTTCTGTTGGGGGATCCCGCGCAGGCAGATTCGCGCCCCCGCGCATGTTTCCTGCCACTTCCGACGGCGATTTTGCGGGTATCATGGGGGTATGCAGACCGAGACGACAGTAGCGGTCGGCGGAGAGGCGACTGTCGCCATCGCGCCCGCGCCGCAGACCACGCAGGCGATGACGCCCGCGCAGTGCCCTATTTGCGGGCAGATGAACCCGCCTGGCGAGATCTACTGCATCGAGTGCGGCTTCCTGCTCAGTAGCGCCGCGCCCATAGAACTCGCCCCGCAAGGCGCGTACCCAAAACTGCGCGACGCTGCAGGGCGCGAGTTCCTGCTCAAGGCAGGCGAGAATATCATCGGGCGCGACCCCAGCAGCGATGTGCTGATTAGCGACGGCACGGTCAGCCGACGCCACGCCTGCATCATTATCGAAGAGAACCACGCCTACATTCAAGACTTGGGCAGCACGAACGGCACACAGCTCAACGGGCAGCCCGTCGGCGCGGAGCGCACCCCGCTACCCCCAAACGCCCAGCTCCAGTTCGGCAGCGTGCTGATGACACTGGAGCTGCCCGAAGGCTTCGAGACACCGACTGTCGCCGCCGAGGTCGCCCCGCCGCTGGCGTACCTTGTCGGCGTCGACGACCCCAGCCTGCGTTTCCCGCTGTATGCCCGCCCGCAACGCATCGGGCGACGCGCAGGCAACGACATCGTGATCCCCGACGCCTATGTGTCGGGACAGCACGCCCAGATCGAAATCGTCGGCGCGGATGTGCGCATTACCGACCTTGGCAGCACGAACGGCACTTTTCTGGGCGAGACGAAAATCGCGCCGAACATGCCGACCACCGTGCCCCCCGACGCGACGCTGACGCTGGGTAAGACGCAGTTCCGCATCGAATGGGCAACCGCTGCCGAGCCGACCGAAGCGTCCGACACACCCGCTACCGAAGCCGATGCCGAAACGCAAGCGCACGACGCGACGACCGACGAGGCATAACATGAACGAAGCGCGCCGCGTGCAGGGCATGCTGGGTGTGCTGTTTGTGGCGATTGCCGCGCTGGCAATCGCGGTGGGCGTGTGGCTGCGTCTGACGCCCGCCCCGCCACCTCCGCCGCCCGCACCGCCCCGCGAAGCGCGTATCTATATTCCGAAAGTGGACGCTCAAGGCGAGCTAACCTACGAGAGCAAGCCTGTCGCCATCCAGAACCCCAACGCCGCGTACACGGAGGTGTTCGAGACGCTCATTCGCGAGTCGGGCGTGTTCCCCAAAGGCGCGCGGCTACTCGGCGCGACCGTTCGGGACGGTACGCTGCAGCTCAACTTCTCGCCTGAGCTGACCCAGAACTTCGAAGGCGGCTCGGACGATGAAGCCGCGCTCGTCAACGCGATTACCAGCACTGCAGGCAGCTTCCCGAACATCGAGCGCGTGCAGATTCTGGTCGACGGCAAGCCCATCGAGAGCCTCGGCGGGCACATCGACCTCTCGCACGCGCTGCCCGTGAGCCGCTAAGGGCTCGCCCCTGTAGAGAACTCGGCGCGACGGCTCTGGCTGAGAATATACCGCTCAAACTGGCGCAGCGGGAGCGTGAATTCGAAAACGATATTTACTGCCGTCTCCAGCGTCGCCTCTGTAGGGTCTTCCTGCAGCCCTGCCTCTTGAAACACCTTCTTCCAATCCACACCCTCGCGATTGACCCCTGACGACACTGTGTAAAGCCTATAGGTGCGCCATCCAGGTTCGCTTTCTGGCTTCAGTACACTCAGCTCATTGATGGGCTTGCCCTGTACAACGCGGAACGCAGGCATGTCTGGCGCCTGTCGAAGCCCCTCGTGTACAAACTCAGGAAACTCATCCGCATCGAGACCCCGCGCGATAGCCAAGCTTTGCTTATGGTCGTCGGGTAAGTCGCGCAGCAACTGTTCGGGGGGCGGGAAGTCGTGGTAGAGCGCGGCGCGGAAGAGCCTGCGCTGTGGCAGCGTGAGCGTACCTTCGGGAATCCATTCGCCCGAAAGCGCATGCTGCCGCTGGGACGCACTCAGCGACACCCAGAACCGCAACGCAGGCAAGTTACTGTAGAGCGAGCTGTTGTCGAACGCTGTCCAGAACTGGAGCCTGCCGCGCCGTCGCGCCCACGTGAAGCCGCGCGCCTGCTCATCGCTAATCGCCGCCGCCAGCGTCGCATAGTCGTCCAGCGAAAGCCACTGCCACGCCAGCCACTTCGCCTCCAACGGGCGCACGATACGCTCTGGGATTTCGAAGCGGTTCAACATCCAGAACCGCTTGTGGCGCGCCAGCAGGTAGCCGCTTGGGTCAAAGCGCAGCCACAGGTCGCCGCTGAGCAGGGTCAGCAGCGCACTTGGGTTGTCAAGCTGATCACGATACCAAGCAGGCACATAACGGCTGGCGTCGCTGATGACGGGGTAGCCTATGCGCCACGCGACCCACTCCAGCACATACGCACTCAGCAGCGGCTCGTCGCGGTTCAAGACGGGTTTGGGGCGGTCAAGCGGTTTGCGCTCCTTGAGGCGCTCGTTCCACTCTTCCATCGGCGTCGCCCATGAGTCCCACTGCCGCCAAGTCTCCGTCTCCGCAAGGTACTCCTCAAGCGGTAGGGGCAGCCGGCCAGGGACTACGTTCAGGAACTTTTCGGTTTTCCCGTCGTACTCGAACACTGAAAGCGTGACGATTTGGTACTCCAGCGAGTCGCCCCACGCTGAGAGGCGCACCCAGTAGCCGCCCCATTCAGGGTTCGGAAACGGACGCACTTCGATATATTTTCCGCTTTCAGAGTCATATCGGAGCAGGCTCTCTGCGTCCGTCTGCGTGCAGCGTGTCCAAAACGGTAGCAGTACGCGCGGCGGTAGCGGCGAAACATCGGGCGTGGGGCGTGTGCTGAACCCAAGCGTGTGCCCCGCCAGCAATCTATTCATGGCGGCGTCCCCTGCTTCGCTCAAACAGTGCAGCAGGCTGCCTTCCGTATCCCCGTCTGAAAAGAGGGCGTTTCGTTTCGGTTTCGGCGGCTCGCCTTGCGGGCTATACTCAGACAGATAGTGCGCCACCAGCGGTTTTATGCGCTGCTCCCGCGTCATCTGACGCTGGGCAGCCCTCTCTTCCATCAGGTAGACCGAGTACGGCAGGTCAGCAGGATATTCTCTGGTCTGAAGGTACGGCGCCATCGCTTCGGCGCGAGCGTCGGGCGGCATCCGCAGCCACTCACGAGCAACCTGCACCACCTCGCGCAGGGCACGCTCCGTCGCCGCACGGTCATCCCGCAGGGCGCGCTCCAACGCACGGCGCGTCTCATCAGGCAGGTACAGCACATAACTCCCGCCCTCATCCCGCCGCCAACGCCACCCAAACAGCGAGGCGATTTGCTCCAGTACCTCACGCGCGGGACGGTTCTGCACATAGACCGCCAGCTTCGTCTCGCGCAGGGCGTCTTGGCAGCGCAACGGAACGCCTGTTTGCTTGCGGATGTCGTCCAGCACTTCGGCGAGGCTGGCAAGGCGTTGCCACACGGTAATCGGCTTGTGCAGCGCGTCGTCGGTCAGCACGGTCTCTTGCGCCACTGCGAGCAGCAGTGCGCTACTTAGCCAAGCGAACACCATCCAGAAACGCATCGTCTCACCCTGTCCGACAGTTCGCACGGTGCAGGGCGATTCCTGCCGTTTGGTTGCCCGCTACGGCAGCAGTTGCTCCACCGCAAGGGGTGCGTCGGGTACACACAGCGGGCAGACCTGCCCCGTGATCCAGCGGCGCATCGGCAAGCTGGGACGACGACGCACCTTCGGCTTATTGACTGTGCGGCTCACAGACCCAATTGTAATACCAATCGCCGAGCCAGAGTTCATAATTGCCCCCCTCCTTTGGGTTCCCCCCGCTTCGCGAGGGGAACCGAGCGTAGCGCGTGGGGTTGCCCCGCTTCGCGAGGGGAACCGCGAGAGGCGCGCCTACTCGGTTCCCCCTGCGGGCAGGGGGAACCTTAAGGAGGGGGTCATCAACTGCTGTTTTTTGTGAGCTTTGGCTTGGCGATTGGTATTACAGAGGCAACACAATGACCTTGAGCGCCTCGGCGCGGCGCAGCAGCGCGTAGCCTTCGGGTGCGCTCTGGAGCGGCAGGCGGTGCGTAATCAACCGCTCCACAGGTAGCCCGTTGGCGATGAGCGTCAGCGCCGTGCGGATCTCCATATGACTGGCGGAGTAGCTGGGCACAAGGCGCGTCTCGCGGAAGTAGAGGTCGTGCCACGGGAGGGGGAACCGCGCGTCGGGCGGCGCAGGCGTGAACAGCACGACCGCCCCATCGGGCGCGACGATTTGTAGGGCAAGTGCCAGCGCAGGCTCGCTGCCCGGTCCCACGACGACGACTGCCGCGCCGTCGCGCAGCGCACGGGGCGCATCGTCAGCGTGCAGCGGCGTCGCGCCCAGCGACTCGGCGAACGCCAGCCGATGCGCCAGACGGTCAATTGCGTAAATCTGCCCCGCGCCCCACGCCTGACCCAGCAACAGGTGCAGCATGCCCATCACGCCCATCCCGATGATCGCGAGCGTGTCGCCGTGTTTCAGACCCGCGCGGCGCAGCGAGCGCACGACACACGCCAGCGGCTCCACGAACACTGCCCGCTCGTCCGACACATGGTCAGGCACGCGCAGCAGGTCTATCCGCACAATCGCGGCGGGCGCGATCAACCGCTCGCTCAGCCCGCCGGGAACGAGCTTCGTGCTGCGCCAAGTGGGGCAGTGGACGAACGCCCCGCGCTGACAGAGGTCGCACTGCAAGCACGGCGCATGGTGATGCACGACCACGCGCTCGCCGACAGCAAGCCCCTGCACACCCTCGCCCAACGCCTCAATCTCGCCGACCAGCTCGTGCCCAGGCGTCAGCGGCGCCTTGCGCAGGGTGTACCAGTCCATCACCTCGCCCGTACACAGCCCGCACGCGCGCAGGCGTATCAACGCCTCGCCTGCCTGCAGGGGGGGCAACTCGACGCGCTCCCAGTGGTACTCGCCGTCAGGCGTCAGTCGCCAAGCGTGTGTGTGCATAGCGGGAGTATACCTGCAGGAGATGCGCCCTGCGACGCACCACGCAGCGGTTTTTCGGCGCACGCAGCGGTTTGCCTGCTAACCCGCGTCGTCCGTGCATAAGGGGGTAGGTCTTTTGCGAGCGTGCCTGCTCGCGGCGTTGCCGAGCAAGGCATTTCTGCCTTCATGCGAGCGAGACGCTCGCGCTCCCAGCACGCGCGACGCTGGGAATGCGGGCGTCCCACCGCCATGCCAACCGCGCGAGAAAAAACCTGCCCCTTTGAGCGAGGCGAGAGAGGGGGATTATGGAGTGCGGAAGCGGAGCTTCCGCCCACGCTGAAGCGGACGCTTCAGCACTTCAAACATGTCCGCGCGTGGCTCCCCTCTCCCACGCAGTGGGAGAGGGGCTGGGGGTGAGGGCTAACACCCGCTGCCAAAGTTGAACAGTACCTCCAGCAGGTCGGCGTCGTCGATGGCGCCGTCCCAGTTGAGGTCTTCGTTGCG
>NZ_JANSIV010000012.1:0-12655 GCF_047502705.1 Synechococcus sp. H70.1 | reverse complement strand
ATCGAGCGGGTCAACGAAAGAATCGGCCTTTGCGGGATTTGGCGAGGCGCTCGCAAAGCCGCTGCTACCGTTTTTGTGTTGCTTTGCTAACACGAGATGCGTAGGGGATTAGCCCCGCAGGCGACCGGAGCGCAGGATGCTGAGGATGAGCCACAGCCCCAGCAG
This sequence comes from Synechococcus sp. H70.1, assembly GCF_047502705.1. Taxonomy (NCBI): domain Bacteria; kingdom Bacillati; phylum Cyanobacteriota; class Cyanophyceae; order Synechococcales; family Synechococcaceae; genus Synechococcus; species Synechococcus sp. H70.1. The sequence continues at coordinate 12,490 of NZ_JANSIV010000012.1, read as the reverse complement.
GCTGGCGGCGCCAAAGAGCAGCTCGCTTAGCCAAAAGACCTGGAAGCGCTGGGTTTGCGCCGAGATGATGGCAGCGCCAATAATCAGGGATCCAACCAGGATGCTGTAGGAGAGGCGGTTGGCCGACTGATCCAGGCTGGTGCGGAGGCCTTCCAGCTCCTGCACCGTCAGGTTCCAGCGCTGGGTCTCGGAGGTGATGCGGCTAAGCAGCACTTCCAGTTGCCGCGGCGACTGCAGCGAGAGGTTTTTGAGATCCAGGGCTGTGCGCAGCAGCGAGGGCAGGGGGGCATCCCCCAGCAACTGCTGCCGAAACACATCGGCCATCAGGGGGCGAATTTGCTCCGGCAGATTGTAGTCTGGGGTGAGCTGGCGGGCGATCCCTTCCAGGTTGGCCAGGGCCTTGGCGCACAGCCCCAGGTTGCCGGGGATGCGGATCTGGTTGCGCCGTGCCGCCTGTAGGATCTCGGAAAAGAGCTCGCTAAAATCCAGCTCGGCAACGCTCAGGGTGTAGTACTGGCGCAAGAGGCGCTCGTATTCCCTCTGCAGTTGGGCCAGGCTGACGGCGGGATCCCGCGGGCTGCCCCTAGGACTTTCCGGCAGGGCCAGTTCCAGCGTGAGCTCGGCACAGCGCTGGGCATCCAGGCTGACGATGGCCAAAATTAGCTCCAGCACAATCTGCTGCGTGCGGGGATCCAGCCGCCCAATCATGCCGCAGTCCAAGAGGGCCACGCGACCGGATCCCAGGTAGAAGAGGTTGCCGGGGTGGGGATCGGCGTGGAAATAGCCGTCAAGGCAGATCTGCTGGAAAAAGGCACGGGTGAGCAGGCGGGCAATCTGCTGCGGGTCGGCGTCACTGCGATCCGCCTCCAGCAGGGGCTTTCCCTCGATCCACTCCAGCGTCAGCACCTTGGGGGTAGTGAGCGACCAGTAGACGCGCGGCACCACCAACTGTGCTGGGTCAAACCAACGGCTGGCCTGCAGGCGTTGCCGCAGTTGCTCCGTGTGGCGGGCTTCCTGGGTAAAGTCCAGCTCCGCCTGCAGCGCCCGGCAAAACTCATTGGCCAAGGCCACCACATCTGTTAGCCTACCGAACTCCGTTTGCGCCACCAGCTCAGCAATGCTGCGGATGAGCTTTGTATCCCGCTCTACTATTGCCTCCAAACCCGGCCGCTGGATCTTGAGAGCCACCGCTTCGCCACTGAGCAGGCGGGCGCGATGGACTTGGGCAATGGATCCCGCTGCCACTGCTTCCGTGTCCAGGCTGCTGAATACCTGCTCCAGGGGCTTTTGCAACTGCTGGCGCAGTAGGATCTCCACCGCCTTCCAGGGCACGGGGGGCACATTGCTCTGCAGCGTGCTGAGGGCCTCAATGTACTCCCGCGGCAACAGATCGGGGCGGGTGCTCAGCAACTGGCCCAGCTTCACATAAACCGGCCCCAGATCCACCAGGATGTTGCGCAGCACCATCGGCGGCGGCAGTTGCGGCTCTTCCGCCTTGCCCAAGGAGAGTAAGCGCCGCATGTAGTCCCAGCCGTGGCGCAGGACTACTTCCAGGATCTCCGCCTGCCGGGCGCTGTTCTGAGCCAGCCGCGCAAAGACCACCCCTTCTCCCTCCTCTGCCGGAATTGCCTAGAGACAGCTTAGAAAAAGGGCACGGGAGCCACCCGGCGGGTTCCGTCCCAGCCGCTGGCTAGCCCCTCCCGCAAGACCCGCAGCACTTCGTCGGTGCTGGCGTTGGGCTCGGCAAAGGAGAAGAGGTGCTTATAGCGCAGCCTCCCCTCGCGATCCACAATGAACTGGCCCGGCAGGGGCGCCCCCAGCGCTTGGCCAACACCGTAGAGCCGAAAGGTCTTGCACTCTGGATCCACCAACAGCGGGTAGGGCAGTTGCAGGTCGGCTTGGATCTGTTGGCTTTGCACCGGGTCGGTGCTGGTAATCATCAGCAGCTCTGCTCCCAGGGCCCGGATCTCCTCGTAGCGGGCCTTCAGCTCCTGGATGTGGGGGTAGCAGAAGGGGCAGAAGAGCTTTTCCGTGAAAATGCGGGTAAAAGCCAGAACCACCGGCTGGTGGCCGCGGTAGTCCGATAGGCGCACGGGATCCCCGTGGACATTGGGCAGCTCAAAGTCGGGGGCCAGCTCGCCAATCTGCAGAGGGCTGTTGGCCGGCTGGGGGATGAAGTTGTCGAAAAAGCGACGGTTGAACAGGCCGCTGTTGCTGGTCATTGCCATTTTTTACGTTTCTTTACTACCTGCCACCAGCCTAACCCAAAGCCTCGGCCACTGCCTTTAGCCGTCGCAGTTGTGCCCGCATGTCGTGCCGGGTTAGCTCTGCTGCCACTAGGTAAAACCCCGCCGCCACCCAGGGGTTGGGGATGGAAAACTCAAAGCGGTTCACCAACAGCGTTCCCGACGCTTGGGGGCGGCACTCCCAGCGGTCAGTGCCCTGAAAAAACCCCTCAAACTGCCACTGCACCAGGCCCTCAGCCCGCTCGGTAATCACGCAGTCCAGGCTGGGGGAAATGAGAGGCAGGCGCAGGAAAAAGCGGTAGCGGCTGCCCAGTTGCCCCGTAGGGGATCCCAGGGCCTCGCAGCCCAAAAGGGGGTTAAGCCAGCGCCGCATCAGCTCCGGGTCAATGAGACAGCGCTCCACCCGCGCCACGTCAGCGGCAATTTCAATTGCTTGGGTATAGACGGGCATGCTTCAAGGAGAGGCTGCAGCAGCAGGCTGCGCTTTGCCGACAGGGGCAACGGTACTTAGCAAAATCAAGATATCGCGGTACTCCACCTGATCCGGCCCGCGGCGGGGGGATCCCACCTGAATGACGGCCTGGTGCAGGGACTGTTCAGGGTGGGGGGGAGACTCAAACACAAGGGTGCGGATGCCGTTGGCCTGTTCCAGATCCGAGAGGAGATCCCAGCCCTCGCCCCAGAGGGTACGGCGGTAGTAGGCGGCAATCTCCTCCAGAGGCTGAGAGGTCTGCAAGAGCAAGGAAGCCAGCCCCCCCTCCTGATCCCAGATTTGCCCGGAAGAGAGGACGGTAGCTTCGGGCAACTGCAACTGTGGCGGGAAGTGGGGAGGGAGAGCGCGGGTATCGCCCACGGAAGCCGCAAAATGGGTGCCATCTTCGCCAACGTGGCGCAGCACCGGATCCAGCGGGGCAGCTTTGGAAGGAGGTGGCTCTGGCAAAGGGCGACAGGCAGCCAGCAAGGCTAGCATTGGCCAAGCCAGAAGTTGCCCCTGAGCTGGGCAAAAGTCTCCTCTCATCCGTAGCCAGGGATCCCTCAGGTGGGTTATAGCGGATCCCTGTCCTTCCCCACAAGCGGTTAGCTGCACAACCGGCAAGGGCACAGCCTAAGATAGTAGAGACGGCGGATCCCGGCCGGGGTTAAGGTGGAGAGGTGTCCGAGTGGTTTAAGGAAGCAGTCTTGAAAACTGCCGTGGCGCAAGCCACCGTGGGTTCGAATCCCACCCTCTCCGTCAAAGCCTAGTTTGCCAACATCCACCTAAATCCCCCAAAGCCTTAACTGGCAAGGTTTTTGGGCATTTGATATCCACGGTAGTCAATCCACGGCAAGACGGGACACAGCCGTGGATATTTAGGCGGGGTGGGATATCGCACTGACGGACGTGGCCATCAGGAACGCCAAGCCCAAGGACAAGCCCTCCCAGATGCCGGACAGGGATGGGCTGTACCTAGAGGTGAGGCCGAACGGCTCCAAGCTGTAGCGGTTCCGGTACCGCTTCCGTGGCCGGGAACACCGACTGGGCCTGGGCAAGTATCCCTATAGAGGTCTCAAAGAGGCCCGCGAGATTCACCTTGCCATGCGGCGGCAGATAGCCCTTGGCAGGGATCCCAAGCTGGTGCGAGAGGCCGAGCGGAAGGCGTCTGTCAACACCTTCGGAGCGGTAGCCGAGGAGTGGTTGGAGAACAACCAGAAGAAGTGGGTGGCTACCCACGCCAAAGTCACCCGGCAGCGGCTGGACAGGAACATCCTGCCTTGGCTGGGATCCCGCCCAATCGAGGACATCACACCCCCGGACATCCTGGAAATCCTGAGGCGCATCGAGGCCAGGGAGGCCTACGAGACGACCCGGCGCTGCCTCAGCATTTGCAGCCAGATTTTCGACTTCGCTCAAGCGACCGGGCGCTGTAGCAGGGATCCCTGCCCCCAGCGGGCCAGCGTAAACTACCCGACTCCGAGCCTCTCTGGATGAAGTCTTACCCCCACCGGCGGTGACACTAGGGATCCCTGGTGACACTTTGCTCGGAGAAGGGTCACCGTCGGAAGCCGCTCCAGGCAAGGAATCCGACACGAGTGACACTTGTGACACTTGTCCGGCTACTTACCCGGCCACATGCGGTAGTCAAAATGCAGGTCAAGGCAGTCAAAACGCAGCCTAGGGATCCCCGCGAGGTGGTGGCGGATCCCTGGAACACGATGACTACTTGACTAAACCTGACCACACCGTAGTCAGCCCTGAAAGCCTTACCCTGCAAAGGCTTGAGGGCAGCTTTGACTACTTGACTAACGGAAATGCAGAAGCAAATAAGACAGCCGATAGCGGGGAGTGGGAGCGGATAGACCACATCTCCCTGCCCCCCAAGCGAGTCAACGCCCCTCCCATCCTTGGCGTGGCTTTGTACGGAAAGCTGGGCGAGATTGCAGGGGAGCTGGGCGAGACGGATCTAGGGATCCCTGGATTCGAGCCTGCGTACACCCTCAACCTGGGCTGGTTGTTTGCGATGGCCGACCGGTTGCGGGCCAAGGCACAGGGGGAAGAGCCGCCTAAGCCTAACCTAAATCCACGTCAGATTGTCTTCTCTTACGCGACAGCCAAAAGCAAGAAGAAGGTGGTGGTGAAGCCGGACGGCAGCCTGCAGATCTTCAGAGCCGTTCATTAACAGGGGATTCCTTGCGGCTAGGCTGTTACAGCCGTCAGGGAGAATTGACTGGAAAAGTGGCCTCTGGCATATTACGGGACAACGTGCCAGGTCAAGACAATGCACACGCCGAGCTGGAAGCCCCACCCCATCCTCAAATATGAGCGGAGGGACTGCTATCCCTATATAGTTCTCCCTACCCCTATCAGCCTGCAACTGAGAGGGCCAGAACTGCCCCCTCCCCCCAGAAAACCTGAGCCGCCTCAACTACCCCCTCGACCAGTTAAGCCGCAACTACCAGAGATCCCAACCCGTGTAATGGACAAGCTCCAGGCTGCCCTGTCAACTGGAGCTGGAGTTGCTACCCTAATTGCGCTGATTATTGCTGAAGCGCCATTCTTTCTAATCTTGGCAGGGATTGCAGGCGTGGCTACCTTAGCCCAATTCTTATACGAATCCTGGACTTATGAAGAGAGAATAGAAGAATATGAAAGAAAAATGCGAAGTTATCATCAAGAACAAAAAAGATATGAGGAGAGACTTGTCCTTTGGAGAAGAGAGTGCGATCGCATAGAGTCAGATTACAAACAACAAGTCGAAGAATATAGGCGCGAATATCAAAACAAGGTAGCTCAAATCATAAGGGACTGGGAAAATGGTCTGATATTTCAACCTCTAGATTTATGCCAACCTTTCTTAGGTCAGGGTGCTCGCGCAGGTAGGTATGATCGCCGGCTGAGAGAAGCCTTGATAATAAAGATGGAAAACCTTCCAGTTAAGTTTCTACCTGAACAAGCCTCCCTAAAGGTTCCAGGATTTGATTTTCCGTATACGCCCGACATAGCAATACAAGTATCTAGTAACAATAGAACTCTACTTATCGATGTTGAAGTTGACGAACCTTGGTACCAGAACAATGGTCAGCGAGTACCACATCATGCACTAGATGACAATAGACATAGCCAGCGAGACGATTTCTTTGCAGAAAGCGGCTGGATAGTAGTTAGGTTTTCGGAAAGACAAGTAGCGATAGAAACAGAAAAATGTGCCAGCTTTGTCTGCTACCTTATTCAAGCTGTACTTACGCCAGGATTTAGGGATCCATCTCTGTCTCTGCCGATTGACCATAGAAGGTGGGACTCTCTCAGCGCTCTTGATGAAGAGAGAGACTTCGTTGAGTGAGGATTCCGTCCCGCTGACGCGAACGGTTGAGAGCTATTTAATGAGCTCCAAGATACCCACGCCAATCTTGACTTTTTCCGTCCAAGGCAACAAGGAAGAGGCTAGTTGGAAGCTGGCCTATCAGCGGGATGAGGCCATCCGGCTCGGCTTCGACCCCAGCCGCGTGGTGATGCTCCGGGATCCCTTCACCGAGACCTGGGTTGTCCTTATCCCCAGCGATCAATTCGACGCTGCCCTATCCGAGGTCTTCTGAGGGGGGATCCACTGGGCCGCTTGCATGCTTAACTAGTTGGCATCCCCACACCCGTGGGGGTGGCCCGATTGCGTGCCTTAGCGACGATCTGGCCAGCTTCTATCCGCACTCCAGTGTGGGTTGCCTCAGTGGCCAACCGGCGGATCTCCCTTCGGGGCAGTTGAGCCTCGTGCCAGCCCCGCTCGTTGGGATCCCTCACGCGACTGCCCTGGGACTCGAATCACGCACCTCGTAGCCAAGTTGGAGCAGGTACTGGGCTGCCCTAGCAGGGTGCTCAGATTGCAGCGCCAACAGCTCCCGTTCCAGACGCACAGCCCGATCCAAAATCACCACCCACTTCTCCGCAAGGGATCCACCCCACCCACACCCGCCAACTGGGCCGGCCAAGGCGGCTGGCGTTCTCCCGTAAACTACCCGACTCCGAGCCTCTCTGGATGAAGTCTTACCCCCACCGGCGGTGACACTAGGGATCCCTGGTGACACTTTGCTCGGAGAAGGGTCACCGTCGGAAGCCGCTCCAGGCAAGGAATCCGACACGAGTGACACTTGTGACACTTGTCCGGCTACTTACCCGGCCACATGCGGTAGTCAAAATGCAGGTCAAGGCAGTCAAAACGCAGCCCAGGGATCCCCGCGAGGTGGTGGCGGATCCCTGGAACACGATACCCCGCAAGGGTTTTAGGGCAGCTTTGACTACTTGAGTGATGTACTCCCGCACTCATGTTGACGCGAACGGTAGCCCTGCAGCCGGGCCTCTAGGCCGGTTTACAGCCCCCCCAACCAGCTAACGGGACATATCCATGGACACGAGACCTATCCTACAAGCCCGCAAACTGCTGTAGGACAAGGAAATCTCAGCCCCTATTCGATGGTCACCCTCTCCGTGCAGAAACCCCAATAGAGAGAGCCTGCAGCCGCGCCAGCGGGACGAGCGCCGCTAGATCAGCTCGCTGACGGGGAAGCGATCCAGCAGTTTTTGGGCTTCGCGGGCATTTTCCCGCAGCTCTGCTGGCAGGTGGGGGATATAGGGGATCTGAGAGAGCACATCCAGGGTGCGGCGGATGAGGCGCACAATATCCCCAGCATCCAGGTTGGTGCTGGCCTCCAGCTTTTCCCAGGGGATCCCTTGGGCCCAGTGTTCCACGATCCCGGCCAGATCGGGCTCGAATCCAATCGGCACATGAAACACCTGGTGTTGGCGTTGGCTGCGGAAAAGCTGCCGCCGCAGGCCTCGCAAGCCCTGCAGGACATCCTCAACTAGCCCGGAGGTGCGCAGCCGGCTGTAGGTCCCTGAACGGGGAGGCTCGGCCACCAGGGCGGCAATTACCCCAGCCAAGTGATGGGGGGCACAGCCCAGACATTCCCCAGAGAGCAGAGCCAGCCCCAGCCAAAGCTCATTATCCCCCCGCAGGGCAGCCACCACCTCCCCACTGGCTGTTGGCTGATACTCTTGCAGACAGTCGAACTCCTGCAACACGCCCACCAGAGCCATAAATTGCTGCCAGCGCAGCTCCTGCACCGACTCACTCTGCCGCTCCAGGTGCTGGAGGCGCTTGAGTAGGCGTTGGCGTTTTTCCCGTAAACCCAGCAGCTTTTTCCCAACTTTGTGGGCAGGGTTTTCGCGGATGCGGGCTTCCAGGGCGCGGATTTTTTCCTCTTGCGCTTGGATGTGGGGAACAGCCAACAGGCGCAGGGTGGGATCTGGCTCTGCTTGTTGCTGTTTGAGGAGATAGCGCAAAATGCGCCGTTCTTCCCGCCGTTGCGCCTGCATTTTCTCGTAGCGGGCAATCTCTTCGTCGGAGATACCCTCTAGAAGGCGGTTAATTGCCTCCAGCTCGGCCCGCGTTTGCAGGAGCTCCTGTTGCTCGGGCAATTTTTGCAGCGAGAGCAAATACTGGCCAAAGCTGCGGTTAATGAGATCCCGGGCCGCCTCTAAAGAGTGCTTCTGCAGCAGATTCAGCACCATGCCGTAGGTGGGGGTAAACTGGCTCACCAAGGGATCCGCCCCCGAGGTAGCCAGGCGGGCTGCCTCCTGCGCCCCCTCAAAGGGGGACTGCAAGGTTACCACATGCCCAATGACATCTTTGCCCCGCCGTCCAGCCCGCCCTGACATTTGCATGAACTCGGAAGCAGTCAGGGGGCGATGGCCGTCATCGGTGCGCTTGGAGAGGGAGGAAATCACCGTCGTGCGGGCAGGCATGTTGATCCCGGCAGCCAGCGTCTCGGTAGCAAAGACCAGCTTCACCAGCCCCTGCTGAAACAGGTGCTCCACCAGGCCCTTCCAGGCAGGTAGCATGCCGGCATGGTGGGCAGCAATCCCCCGGTAGAGGGCATCCAGTTGCTCCCAGCGCACCGCTTCCGGCATTTCCCGGCAGAAACGGTCGATCTGCTCAGCTAATTGCCGCCGTTCTTCTTCAGAAGTAGTCAAGTCCAAGCCTCCCAAGCTGGCCACTGCCAGGTCGCAGCCTTTGCGGCTGAAGATGAAATAGATGGCCGGTAGCATATCCCGTCGGCGCAGGTTTTCCACCACCTGGGCCATATCCGGTACTTCCCCGTAGGGAGCCTGGCCTGACTTGGAGGGCTTGCTTTTCAGACGGCGATTGCACACCCACCGGCCTGACTCGGTTTGCTCCAGCAGGGGGAACAGCCCTTTGCGATTGGCAAAGTGAAATTGCAGCGGCACTGGGCGATGGCTGGAGTCAATCAAGCGGGTGGGGCCATGCACCTGGTTCATCCAGTCGGTGAGCTGGTCGCTGTTGGCCAGGGTGGCCGAAAGGGCAACCAGCTGAATGTGGGCAGGGCAGTAGATGATGGATTCTTCCCAGACGGTGCCCCGCTGCTGGTCGTTCATGTAGTGGCATTCGTCCAGGATCACCGCCTGCACATCCCGCAGGGGATCCCGGCTCAGGGCCTCCGCCGCTTCCCAGGCATCCATCTCGCTGCCGTCAGCCCCCTGCTGGACCACCAGAGAGAGCGGCGTGCCGTAGAGCATGTTGCGGAAGATCTCGGTAGTCATCACCAAGATCGGTGCCTCCCGGTTGATGGAGATGTCGCCGGTGAGGAGGCCAACCCGCTCCGGGCCAAATTGCTGGCCAAAATCGCGAAACTTTTGGTTGGAAAGAGCCTTCAGCGGGGTTGTATAAAAAACCCGCTTGCCCTGGGACAAAGCCCGATAGATGGCATACTCTCCAATCAGGGTCTTGCCGGATCCCGTAGGTGCACAGACTACCACCGATTCCCCAGCTGCTAGAGCTTGCATCGCTCGGATTTGAAACTCATCCAGCTCAAAAGGGAAAAGCCTGCGCAACTCGTCCAGCAAGTCGGTTGCCGGGGAGAGAAGCGGGTTCATGGGATCCGAATCAGAAAACAACCTAAAAGCTAGCCACCTCGCTGCCGCTTGTGTGCTATACCCTCCAGGATACAAGCTTGATCCGGGTGTTGGCTCTGGGCTGCGAGTCTTGCCGCTGGGGGAGACCCAAGCCTGGGCAATGCTAAAATGAGGTGCCGTCGCCGGGTGCCATCGTGCTGGTTGTAATCGACAACTACGACAGCTTTACCTACAACCTGGTGCAATACCTGGGGGAGCTGGGGGCGCAGATACGAGTTTTTCGCAATGACGAGATCTCAGTGGCTGAGCTGCGCCAGATGCAGCCAGAGGCGGTGGTTATCTCGCCGGGGCCAGGGCGGCCTGAGGAGGCCGGCATTTCGCTGGAGCTGATTCGGGAGCTGGGACCCGAGCTGCCAATCTTGGGCGTCTGCCTGGGGCACCAGTGCATTGGCCAGGTCTATGGGGGGCGCATTGTGCCCGCTCCTGAGCTGATGCACGGTAAAACCTCGCTCATCTACCACCAGGGGGTGGGGGTGTTTGAGGGGCTGAGCCAGCCGTTTGCGGCCACCCGCTACCACAGTTTGGTCATCGAGCCTTCCACCTGTCCTGACGAGCTAGAGGTGACGGCCCAAACCTGCGATGGCACTATCATGGGGGTGCGCCACCGCCGCTATCTCCACGTGCAGGGCGTGCAGTTCCACCCGGAGAGCATCTTGACCGCTGAGGGCAAGCGCCTGTTGAGCAACTTCCTGCGCTTGGCGCAGCTCCATGCCTTAGGAGCGCCCCAGCCAGCGGCTGGCGTGGTTGCTTCAGGGATCCCCACCCCATGAAGCGTCGCCAGCTTTTGCAAGCCAGCGCTAGCCTGCTGGGATCCCTTGCCGTGGGGGGTCAGCGAGGAGGTGCTCAAACGGCCCCTTCCCCAGGAGGATCCCTGGAGTTCACCCCCCAGAGCCTGCAACTGACCTGGCTGCACCACAGTTGCGTTTTGTTTGAGGGGGAGGGGAAGCGCTTTCTGGTCAACCCCTTTCGGCCAGGGGGCTGCACGGCTGGCTATCCTGCGCCCAGGGTTGCTGCCGACCTGGTGCTGCTCAGCAGCCGCCTCCTGGACGAAGGGGCCCTGGACGTGGTGCCCGGCAACCCTAAAGTGCTGTTTCAGCCGGGGGACTACGTCATCGATGGGATCCGCGTGCAGGGGGTGCGCATGCCGCGGGGCCCTCGCTTTGGCCTCAACGTGGGCTGGCGCTGGCGCATGGCCGGGATTGACATTGTCCATTTGGGAGGGGCCCTGCAGCCCATTGGCCGGGAACAGTCCATCTTGCTGGCTCGCCCTGACCTGTTGCTGGTGCCGGTGGGGGGTGGGCCGAAAAACTACGATCCCGAGGCGGCCAAGGCAGCCATCGAAGTGCTGCAGCCCAAGTTGGTCATCCCGACTATGTATCGCACCGCCGCCGCTGAGGCGTCCCAATGCGAGCTGCAACCTTTAGCAGCGTTTTTGCGCCTCTTTCCCGCCGCTGCCGCGCAACCTGCCCTCAGCAACCCCTTGCTGCTTTCGGCCCAGGCCCTACCCAGCCAAGGGATCGCCATCCTGTTCTTTGAGGAGTAGGGCCATGGAGCGTAGGTGGTGGGCTGTGGGTGTTGGGCTGGGACCCCTGCTGGTAGGAGGGCTGGGGTTCTACGGCTACTCCCTGCCGGAAGATCCGCAAGCTCTGGCCACCGCCAACCCGCTGCGGCTGCAACTGGCCCTCTGGCTGGGGAAAGACGCCAATGTCACGGAAGAGCGGGGCAAAACCGCCTTGTTTTTCGTCGAAAGCGGCCTCAACACCCGCCTTTTGCTGGCCGCTGGGGCGGATCCCAACTGGCTAGATCGCGGCGGAGCCAGCCCCCTGCACCAGGCTGCCCGCCTAGGCAATCCTGAAGTGACCGAGGCCTTGCTCGAGGGAGGTGCTAACGTCAATGCCCGCTTCGGGGCCGGTGGCCTGCCCCTACATTTTGCCGCTTGGTCGGGCAACCCCGAGGTGGTGCGGCTGCTGCTGGAACATGGCTCTAAGATTGACGAGCCAGACGGCTACGGCCTCACCCCCCTGCGCATTGCCCAGGACATGGGGCACTGGGAAGCCGCGATTCTGCTCTCCCAACGGCCCCGTCCTGCCTCAGGTCGGCCCCAGCCTCGCTGATCTATCCCGAAGCGGGGTCCTACCACCCCAGCACCCAGGCAAAAATCAAAGGCGCCACGATGGTAGCATCCGACTCGATGACGAACTTAGGGGTGTCAACCCCCAGCTTGCCCCAGGTGATCTTCTCATTGGGCACTGCCCCTGAGTAGGAGCCGTAGCTGGTGGTGGAGTCGCTGATCTGGCAGAAGTAGCCCCACAGGGGGATCCCCTTGCGGCCCAGGTCTTGGTGCAGCATAGGCACCACGCAGATGGGAAAATCGCCAGCAATACCACCGCCAATCTGGAAGAAGCCGATGGAGCACTCCGCCGAGGTACGCGTGTACCAGTCCGCCAGGTGGATCATGTACTCAATGCCCGTGCGGACGGTGTGGACATGGCGGATCTCGCCGGTAATGCAGTGGGCAGCGTACATGTTGCCGGTGGTGGAGTCCTCCCAGCCCGGCACGTAGATGGGCAAGTTGGCCTCCATGGCCGCGTAAACCCAGGAATCCCGCGGATTGATCTGGTAATAGGGCTCCAGCCGACCGCTGCGCAGGATGCGGTAGATGAACTCGTGCGGGAAGTAGCGCTCCCCCGCCTGGTCGGCAGCGATCCACTCTTCCAGCAGAGCTTTTTCCAGGCGCCGCATTGCCTCTTCTTCCGGGATGCAGGTATCCGTTACCCGGTTCATG
>NZ_JANSIV010000011.1:0-2014 GCF_047502705.1 Synechococcus sp. H70.1 | reverse complement strand
CGCCCACCCTGTTTTTTTTTATAGCAACGGCGCCCACCGACGTCTACCCGTATGGCTGGGTCGGCAGCGTCAGATGGGTAATAGTGACTGGTCTTGGGGGGGTGGGAGCTACCGGTCTGGGCCGGCTGCGGCTTCCCTCGCGGGGCAGGGAAAATGTTTTTCTCGCTCCAGCCCGAGGTGTACCAACCCCGCACCCGCTTTGACCAGGGGGGACGTCTGCAGCAGGTCCTTTCCGAGTACGGCGAGACCCGCCTCAACCTGTTTGGCGAAACCGGCCTCAGCGATCGCCTCACCCTCAACCTCAACACCAGCTACGTTTTCCTGGAAAATCGCTTTGCCAGCGGGGCTGAGACCGTTACCCAGCGCAACCAGGGCCTGCGGGATCTGGAGCTGGGCCTGCGCCACACCTGGGGAGAGGGGGATCCCTTTTTCTCGGCTCAATTGACGGCCCTGATCCCGCCGGGGTATGCCACCCAGAACACCCCCCTGCCCTTGGGCTATGGGGTTTTCGGCTACGACCTCAGCGCCGGCCTGGCCGCTTCAGGCGAGCTGGGATCCCTGCCCGCCTTTTTCGACTCCTGTCTGACCTTTCGGGACTACCTGGGCTACCCCGGCGACCGTCTCAAGGCCAACTTGACCTTTGGGGCAGATCTCAGCCCTGAGGTGCAGGCCATTGTGGCTTTGGATGGCGACTTCACCCTTGGCAACGGCGCCCCGCTCCTTTTTGGGGATCTGGCGGTGCAGGATCCCGACTACAACAACCTCAAGCTTTCCGGCCAGCTCAACTGGCGCCTAGAGAGGGGGCTGACCCTGGGGCTAGGGGGGTTTCAGTTTTTAACAGGCCGCAACACCAATGCCGGCGGCGGCTTCACCGGCTATGTGTGGCTAAGTTACTAAAACTCAACAAAATGTTGCGGGGTATCTGCCGCGGCAGCAGGGATCGGCAGAGGCAGATCTAGGATGAGACTTGGCAAACCTTGGCCTGGAGAACGGGTCCCATGCCTCGCTTTGAAAACATCGTTGCCGCCATCGACGGCAGCGGCCCCACCGAGCAAATGGTGCACACGCTGCTATCTTTGCCGGCCTTTGCCCAGTGCCACGTAACCCTGCTGCATGCGGTGCCTTCCCAGACCTCTGCTGAGGACATGCGCGCTGCCTGGCAAAAGGGGCAGGAGCTGTTGGCCCAGACGCTGCAGAGTTTTCCCCCGCGGCCTGGGCTAAAGATCAGTACCCAACTGGTGGAAGGGGATCCCAAGGTGGTGGTGTTGCAGGTGGCCGAGTCCCTGCCCAATCCCCTCATCGTAATGGGATCCCGCGGGCGCAACCGCATCATGGCCATTTTGCAGAACTCGGTCAGCCAATACGTCTTCCAGCTCGCCTCCTGCCCCATGCTGCTGGTTAAAGACGACGCCTACGTCAAATACCCCAGCCACGTCATGGTGGCCCTCAACAACTCCCCTGCCGCCCAGGCTGCCTTTGCCACAGCCCTGGATCTGGTTGCCGGTATCCCGGGAGCCCAGATTTTTCTGGCCTCGGTACAACTGGATGCCGACGCCCAAGGCCGGGACGAGGTTATAGACAAAGCCATTGCCACCCTCAAAAGCCGCCAAATTCCCCACCGGCTGTTTACAGCGGTCGGCGATCCCGGCGCCGAGATCGTCCGCTTGGCGGAAGAGAGCAAGGCCGACCTGTTGGTGATGGGATCCCCGGATCGCCGGCCCAGCATTGCCCGCAGCATCCCCGACTTGGATCGGCTGCTGGGGCGCTCCATCTCCGACTATGTGCGGGTGCACATCGGCTGCCCTGTGCTGATGGTGCGCTCGGCCCAAGACCGAGACTGAGGGATCCCTAAGGCAGGATAGAACGGCGCTCCGTCACGCGGTCGCTTTGCTGCTGGCGATCCGGACTGACGGCCCAAGCCTCGAAGATGAGTTCAGGGACGCCGGGGGGAATGGTCATGCGGGTGAGGGCTTGCCACCGTCCCTGGTCATCGCGAGAGAAGTCCAGCAACCAG
>NZ_JANSIV010000010.1:54589-59148 GCF_047502705.1 Synechococcus sp. H70.1 | reverse complement strand
GTTCTCTTGGTCACCATCAACCGTTCGGCTACCTGGCGGATAGAGGTCTTACCTGACCCGATAAGCTGCTACAACTCTTTGCCGTAGATCCAAAGAATGGGTTGGCATCTCTTCCTCTCCTTCCTCTTGAAACCTGTACCCCATTTAAATTAACAGGCTGTAACATCTACTCTTATTGCTTCATGCGAGGGAGTGACTGTCTCTGTCCTGCGGCAATACACTCCTGCCTCTCCCAAGCGACTCTGACCGGCCCCCCACTCTCCCCGTGTACGGGGGGGATATAGGGAGCACAGAGCGGGGCTTCAAGGACTAGGTCCCGCTAGCGCGAGCGGCGGGTTAGCCAAAAAGGGTATGCTGGAAGTACCGTCCTTCCCCCCTAGGGCCATGCGAGATCTCCTGCGCGACATCCTTCGGGATTACTCCGGCTTTGTGGAACTGCGCTACCACAGCAAAGTCTTTCGCAGCGTTACGGCGGAAAAGGGCCGCATTGAGCGGACGGCGGTTCGGCGGCGCTCAGGGGTGGGGGTGCGGGTGCTGGAGGCCGGCACCTGGGGCTTTGCCGCCACCGGGGATCTCTCCCCAGCCGCCATTCGCAAGGCCATTGCCGAAGCCCAGCAGGCGGCCCGTGCCAGCGCCGACTGCCGCAAACAGAAGCTGAAGGCTTTGCCCAGCGTAGCCCTGGCCCAGGGAGAGTTCTGCGAGCCCGGCGTGGAGGAGGTGGTCAACAAGCCCCTAGAGGCCAAGATCCAGTTGGTTTTGGAAACGGAAGCCCAAGCCCGCAAGTCCTCTGCTCGCATTACCTCGGCCAGTTGCACCTACAACGAGATCTACGAGGAAAAAGCCATTGTTACTACAGATGGGGCGGATGTGGCCTTTCGTCTGGTGCGCCCTGAACTGCGGATCCAGGCGGTGGCCGAGGCGGATGGCCAACTGAGCAGCGGCGCCGAGTCCATTGGTGTTACCGGGGGGTGGGATTGCCTTTTTCGGACGGATCCCTTGCAGATGGCGGAGAAGGCAGCTGCCACCGCGGTCGATCTCCTCTCTGCAGGCTACGCCGAGGGGGGATGGGCCACAGTCATCTTGTCCCCTTCCATCGTGGGGCTGCTGGTGCACGAGGCCATTGGCCACACGGTCGAGGCGGATTTTGTCCTGGCGGGCTCGGTAGCAGCCGGCAAGCTGGGGCAGCGGGTAGCCAGCGAGTTGGTTACCCTCAAGGACTCTGGCCGTTCGGAATTCATGCCAGGGGCAGGGGGAACGCTGCCGGTGGACGATGAGGGCGTTCCCACCCAAACCACCACCATCATCCAGAACGGCATCTTGGTGAGCTACCTGCACAACCGCGAAACGGCTGCCTACTTTGGCGTCGAGCCCACCGGCAACGCCCGCGCCTGGGAGTATGCCGACGAGCCGCTTATCCGCATGCGCAACACCTACCTTGAGCCGGGATCCCAAACCTTGGAGGAGATCCTTGCCAGCACACCTGACGGCTACTTCCTGGATGGGGCCAGGAATGGGCAAGCCGACTCCACGGGTGAGTTCATGTTTGGCGTGGAGCGGGCCTACCGCATTCGCAACGGCAAGCTAGCAGAGCTGCTGCGAGGGGTTACCATTACCGGCAATGCCTTTGAGGTGTTGCAGTCGGTGGATGCTGTGTCGCGGGATTTCCTGTGGGACTTGGGATCCGGCCACTGCGGCAAGGGTCAGCCGGCCAAGGTGGATGCTGGAGGGCCCTATATCCGCTGCCGCGCTATTGTGGGCGGCCGGCAGAGCGCTTAGCCTCCACCTAGAGAGCAACTCTTAGAACCAGGCGGTCGGCTTCCCATTCGCGAAAGAGGCGGAGAACATGCTCGGCTCTCTCGGCGTGCTGGTTCAAAATCTCCGCGCCAGAGCGGGCCTGCTTGGCTAAGGGGAGCAGCAGCTCCACGACCTGGTAGCGGCTGGAGGCAATCATCTTGCCCGGGATCCGGGCAATGGGCCAGAAGATGTCCAGCTTTTGGGCCACAATCTGGGCGGGATCCACCTTGCCCAGCAGATCCGAAAAGGGGATTTTGCGATCCCAGTAGCGCACCTGGCCGTGCTGGAGAAAGAGGGGGTTGAGCTGCCAACGGGAGCTGCGGAAAAACTCGGCTGTGAAGGGATCCCAGTTGGCCAGCTTCTGGCCCTGGTGGCAGCACCAGAAGAGATTTTGCGTGTGGTAGAGGGGCTCCAAGTACTCGATAACCCGCAGTTGGTCAATGCGGGAAAGGGCTTCGTAGCGGCGGTGGAACTCCGGGTGGGTGGCGGCAATTAAGGGCTTGGCGTTCCAGTAGTCCAAGTAGGGGGCGACATCGATAAACTCTAGACCCGCCTGGGCCAAAAGGTCAGGGATCTCGCCAATGTCAAAAGGAATGTCGTTGGCGTGGAAGAAGTTGTCGACGATGTTTTCGTCTGCCGAGTAGTATTCCTCGTGGGCCTTGGCATGCCGGGCTAGCAGGGAATTGGGATGGGCTGCCTTTAACAATTGCCGCACAAATTCAATCTTTTCCGGCGTGGCCGGCGGAGTAATCCCCAGCAGCTCCAGGGCGCGGCGAATGCGGTAGACATGCCAACGGCCGGAACGGTTGTAGAGCATCAGCGCCATTACCCCCTCGGGAGCTAGGCGCGAGGCCAAGTTTCTCAAAGCCTTGACCGGATCGGCGGTGTGGTGGATGACCCCATAGGAGCTGATCATGTCGAAGCTCCCCTCCGGCCAAGTGGAGGGATCCATGAGATCCCCGTAGTGCACCGAGCAGTTGCGCAGGCCGTGGTACTTGATCCGTTTCTGGGCAATCTCTAGGGCCGGGCGGCTGAGATCGATCCCGACCACGGCGCCATAGCCGGGGTTGCTGGCGGCAATGCCGTGTACCTCCCAGCCGGTGCCGCAGCCGGCCACCAAAAATCTGGCTCCGGTGGGCTCTTGCAAGGTGCGGGTGCGGGCATATTGGGCGAGGATGTAGCTGCCTAGGCTGGAAAAGCCCTCAAAAGGCCGGTCGTAGGGGACGGGCGGGTAGGGAAACGCCTCGTACTGGGCCTGCACCGCTCGGGTAATCTCCGCTTCGCTCGCCAAAGCCACGTTCTCCCACCTCTTCCCCCCTATCCTATTAGACCAGCTTTGGCCGTCAAGTCGGCCCGTGTCGGTCGCCAGCAGGCCACGGCTAGGCTGCGGTTAAACTGTGGGCAGCTCGCCGGTAGGCTTCCTCCAGCGTCTCTGCCAGGGTGGGGTGAACGTGCACCAGGCGGGCCAGCTCTTGCACCGTGGCGCGGCGGGCGATGGCCTGGGCCGCCTCGTGGATGAGATCCGCAGCATGGGGCCCAAAGATGTGGGATCCCAGCAGGAGACCCGTCTCCTTGTCAAAGACCAGCTTGACCATGCCCTCCGTCTCGCCAGAGGCAATGGCCTTGGAGTTGCCGCCAAAGTAGGTGCGCACTGTGCCCACGCTATAGCCCTCGGCTTTGGCCTGGGGCTCGGTTAGCCCCACAAAGCCCATCTCCGGGTGGGTAAACACCGCTGCTGGGATGCTCAGGTAATCCATGTAAGCAGGGCGGCCACAGATGTTTTCCACGGCCACCCGCCCCTGGGCTGCCGCCGCGTGGGCCAGCATCAGCTTGCCCGTCACATCGCCAATGGCCCAGAGGTGGGGCAATTCCGTGGCCATACGGCTATCTACGGGTACAAAGCCGCGCTTGTCTAACTCCACTCCCAGCTCCGCCAGGCCCAGCCCCTCTGAGACCGGGATCCGCCCAGCGGCCACCAGGCAGGCATCCACCTGCAGCGTTTCGCCGTTAGAGAGGTGGATCGTCACCGGCTGGCCAGGGATCACCTGCTTGGCCAGCACGCCCACATAGGTCTGGATCTGGCGGGGTTTGATCAGCACCCGCTGGGCCAGGCGGGCAATGTCAGGGTCAAAGGCCGGCATCAGGGTCTCCAGGGCCTCGATGAGAATGACCTGGGATCCCAGCGCCGTGTAGACGTCGGCAAACTCCTGGCCGATGTAGCCGCTGCCGATGATGGCCAGCCGCTCCGGGATCCACTCCAACCGCACCGCCTCGTTACTGGT
Organism: Synechococcus sp. H70.1; assembly: GCF_047502705.1. Classification (NCBI taxonomy): domain Bacteria; kingdom Bacillati; phylum Cyanobacteriota; class Cyanophyceae; order Synechococcales; family Synechococcaceae; genus Synechococcus; species Synechococcus sp. H70.1. The sequence goes on along the minus strand of NZ_JANSIV010000010.1, from coordinate 55,072 downwards.
AAACACCGTGCGGCCATCTACTTGGATCCCCGGCGGCACAAAGGGTTGGGAACCCGTGGCCAAGATAATGTCCCGCGCCGTGTAGGTTCGAGATCCCTTCTCTTCCTGGACTTCAACCATTTGGGATCCCGCCAGCCTGCCCCGTCCCCGCAGGAGTGTTACCCCCAGTTTCTCCAGGGAGCGGGTCATGTCGGCGCGGATCTTCTCCACCACCTGGGTGGCGTGATTGGCAATGGCCTCCCGGTTAGCCTGGACGGATCCCACTTGGATGCCCAGCTCGGAGCTGTGTTGCAGTTCCCGCAGGCGGGCGGAGGCAGCCAGCAGAGCCTTGGAGGGGATGCAGCCGCGGTTGATACAGGTGCCGCCCATTTCGGCGCACTCGACGATGGCGGTTTTGAGGCCGGACTCGACAGCATGCAGCGCCGCGCCGTGGCCGCCGACGCCGGCACCGATGATGATTAAGTCAAAATCGAAGCTCATGGC
>NZ_JANSIV010000010.1:47318-54489 GCF_047502705.1 Synechococcus sp. H70.1 | reverse complement strand
GATGGCACCCTGGCGGACACGGAGCGGGATGGCCATCGGGTAGCCTTTAACGCCGCCTTTGCCGAGGCAGGCTTGGACTGGCACTGGTCGGTGGAGCTCTACGGCCAACTCCTGGCTATTACGGGCGGCAAAGAGCGCATTCGCCACTTCGTCGAGACCTGTCAGCCGCCGCTGCCTGCCGGGGAAGACCTGACGGCCCTAATAGCCCGGCTGCACCAGGCCAAAACCCGCCACTACACAGCTCTACTGGCCCAAGGAGGGATCCCCTTGCGCCCTGGGGTCAAGCGCCTCTTGCAGGAAGCCAAGGCCGCCGGGATCCGCCTAGCCATCGCCACCACCACCACGCCCGAAAACGTGACGGCCCTTCTGGAGCACACCCTGCCGGAGAGCCTGAGCTGGTTTGAGGTGATTGCTGCCGGCGATATTGTCCCCGCCAAAAAGCCTGCCCCCGACATCTACTTCTACACGCTGGAACAGATGGGGCTGCGCCCCCAGGAGTGCCTGGCCTTTGAGGACTCCGAAAACGGGCTGCGCTCGGCCCAGCAGGCGGGCATCCCTGCCGTGGTGACGGTTAACGATTACACTCGGGAGCAAGACTTTTCCGGAGCAGCCTTGGTGCTGGATCACCTGGGGGAGCCGGAGTTGCCGTTTCAGGTGCTGGCGGGAAGGGCAGGATCCCACCGCTACTTCACCCTGGAGCTGGCCCGCCAGGTTCATGCCCAAGCCCTTGCCGAGCAAGAAAAGTGATCCAAGATCCCCATCTGCAACAGCGCCTCCGGGATCACCTGCAGCAAGTGGCCCAGCCGCGGGATCCCGACTGGTCGCCTTTGGGCCACAGTCGGGTGGAGCGCTACATCCAAGAGGAGCTTTCCCGCTATGGCCCTGTGGAATCTTTCTCCTTCGAGGCTCGGGGCTGCCAGCACCGCAACTGGATCTTGAAATTGCCGGGATCCCATCCCCGCCGATCGCCCATTCTGGTCGGGGCTCATTTTGACGCTGCCCCGGCCACCCCTGGAGCCGACGACAACGCCAGCGGTGTAGCGGTGCTGCTGGAATTGGCCCGCCATTTTGCCACCCATCCCGCCCTTTCCCCCCTGTGGCTAGTGGCCTTCGACCTAGAAGAGCGGGGCCTGCTGGGGAGCAAAGCCTACGCCCGCTTTCTCAAGCAACAGCGCCAACCCCTGCGGCTAATGCTCTCTTTGGAGATGCTGGGCTACCGGGATCCCACCCCCGGATCCCAGCGCTACCCCGCTGGCCTGGAGCGGCTCTACCCTGACCGGGGGGATTACATCGGCCTGATTGGCAACTGGCCCGCCCTGGGGGATCTGCTGAGGCTGCAGCACAGTTTTCAGCAGGCGGGGATCCCGTGTTGCTGGTTGCCAGCCGGCCAGCGGGGTTTGATCCTGCCGCTTACCCGCCTCAGCGACCACTCCCCCTTTTGGGATGCAGGTTACCCTGCAGTTATGGTGACCGACACCGCCTTCTTGCGCAACCCCCACTACCACAAGCTCAGCGACACCCTTGAGACCCTAGATCTGGACTTTTTGAGTGGGGTCTGCCAGGGCTTGAGGCAAGGTCTTGGATCCCTCTAGCCGCGACCTCGATTCCCAACTCCCCTCCCCCTGAGGGAGAGGAGCTGGGGGTGAGGGCCAGCGGCGCGGGGCGCTTGGGCAGGCCTCCTCAGTACGGAGATCGCTCCAGGAGTTTCGCGATCCCTCGACCCCCGCTGGGGCAACCGAGGGAGATAATGGGCAGCATAGGCAAAGAGGGGAAAAGCTTGCCAAAAGCTGCCCTCAGCCTTCCCGGCCAAAACTTTCCCAGGAGACTTTATGAGCGCCTTCGCCCAAGCCCCCAAAAAGTGCGTTTCTGCCGTTTTTAAAGAAGAAGCCAAAGTCCAAGAGTGCATCCAGCGCCTCCTCAACCGCGGCATCCCCAATGATCGCATCTCCATCATTGGCCGCAATTTTCAAACGGAAGCCAAAATCAGCGGCTTTATCACCCGCAAGGATGTGGTTCTCGACGGGTTGACCAGCGGCGCCATTTATGGATCCCTGTTTGGCTCCCTGTTGGGGCTACTTACAGGGGTAGGGGTGCTGTTTATTCCCTTTTTGGGGGCGGTGGTGGCCGCCGGGCCCTTGGGAGCGGCGCTGCTGGGGGCAACCGGTGGCGCTCTCTACGGGGCGTTGGGAGCGGGGCTGGGATCCGCCCTGATTGCCCTGGGCATGCCGCAGGAGAAGGCTGCCATCTACCAGACGCGGGTACAGGCGGGTGAGTTCTTGTTGGTGGTGCAGGTGCCGGAGGAAAAAGCCGGCGAAATCTACTTGCTGTTGCAAAGTGCCGGCGGCGAAGAGGTGGCCACTGCCGACTTGAACTTGCCCAGCGAGCCAGAAGGCAACCTGACGCCGGAGACCATCTCCCCAGAAATCCGCGCCGATCTCTCAGAAGAAGCCCAGCAAACCTTTGTGGAAGCCTATAACCAGGCCAAGGCAGAGGGCAGCCCTGTCACCCAGGCCCTGCTCAAGGCTTGGGAAAAGGTCAAACAAGCTTTCAACCGCGACGAGAAAGGGATCTTCTCTAAGCGCAAGTTCTAGTGTTGACCTCAAACAAGCAAAGTTACCGGCCCTGCTCTGGTCTTAGCCTGCTTGGCTATTTTGAAAGCCTTAGCCTAACTGATTGATGGTAGAGGTGAGCCCATGGCTGCGAGTGATTTTAAGGATTACTACAAGATCCTAGGCGTCAGCCGAGATGCTTCTTTGGAGGAGATCAAGCGCGCCTATCGCAAGCTGGCTCGCCAGTATCACCCTGACGTCAACCCCGGCAACAAGGCAGCCGAGGAGCGCTTCAAGGAGATCAACGAAGCCTACGAGGTGCTCTCGGATCCAGACAAGCGGCGGCGCTACGACCAGTTTGGCCAGTACTGGCAACGGGTGGGCAGCGGTGCCGCAGCAGGGCCGGGCATGGAGGGATTTGCCCAGTACGCCACCTTCGAGGACTTTATCAACGAGCTGCTGGGCCGCATGGGATCCCGCCGCAGCGGCTTCCAGGGTTTCACCACCGGGTTTGGGCCGTTCATCTCAGTGGATCTGCCAGGGCAAGACGTAGAAGCCACGCTAGGCCTCACCTGGGCAGAGGCCTTCCACGGCACCCAAAAGCGGCTGAGCGTGGATGGCGAAACCCTCACCATCCGCATTCCTCCCGGCGCCAAACCGGGCAGTCGCATCCGCGTCAAGGGCAAGGGCCAATATAGCCCCTTCGGCGGACCGAGGGGGGATCTCTACCTCACCCTGGAGCTGCCTCCCCACCCCTTCTTCCGCTTTGATGGCGACAACCTGCTCTGCGAGCTGCCCATCACGCCCGATGAGGCGGTTTTGGGCGGCACGGCGGAAGTCCCCACCCCCACCGGTCGGGTGCAGCTGAAGATCCCTGCCGGCGTCGATAGCGGCCAAACCCTGCGGCTGCGCGGCCAAGGCTGGCGGGATCCCCAAGGGCAGCGGAGCGACCTGCTGGTGCGGCTGAAGGTTGTCACGCCCAAATCCCTCTCCCCCACTGAGCGGGATCTCTACGAGAAACTGCGGCAACATCGGAGCTGGGATCCCCGCGCCTACTTGCAGGAGGTGAGGCTATGAGCTTGGCCATTGTGCGGGTGGAAGAACGGCTCTATACCTTTGAGCAGGCCAGCGAAGTTACTGGGATCCCTTCCCACCTCTTGGAGTGGCTGCTGGCTCAGGGCTTGCTGGAAGCCGAAAGCAGCTACATCACTCCCCAGCAACTGCGGCGCCTGGTGCAGATGATCCGTCTGCATCGGGACTTGGGCCTTAACTGGGTCGGAGCGGCCATGGTTTTGGACATGGCTCAGGAAATTGCCCGCCTTAGGGCGCAGCTCCACCACTACCGCGGCTTTTGAGGATCCCGAAACTCTTACTCAACTGAACCCCTTTACCTTTAGGAGAAACCCTCATGGATCAGATCGTCCGACGCAGCCAAGTGGTGGGCCTGCTGGCCCTGGATGGCAGCACCGCCACGGCCTTGGGCACTGTCGAAGAAATCTGGGTCGATTCTCAAGGACGGGTCTGCTACTTCAGCAGCCAGCAAGGCTACACCCCCCTAGAGCAGATCTCGCTTATCGGGCCGGATGCGCTGCTAACCTACTCCAGCCTTTTCACTACCCCGGCAATGCCGCTTAGCTCCCTCTACCGGCGCACAGTGCGCATTGGGGATCAGCCGGTGGGCTGGATTGAGGATTTTCTCTTCGACTGGGAGACTGGATCTATTGCTGCCTATATTCTGGGGGGCAGCATTGCTGAGCCCTGGGGAGGGCGCGCCGTCCTCTTACCTGAGGACGTAGAGGCCATCGACGTGGATGCGGTGGTGGTCAAGGAAGATGCTCCCCAGCGCCTCAAATCGGAGACTGAGGGCCTAAAGAACTTTTGGAGCGAAAAGTCTCGCCAAGTCAAGCAGCTCATCCAGCGCATGGGGGATCGCCTCAAGGCTTTGATTGGACCCCAGGACCCGCCGGAGGTGGTGCGCGTCAAGGTCAAGCAGGTGCGGGACGAGCTGGCCAAAGGGGGCAAGTTCGACCTCTCCCTGCTGGATGAGGCGGCAGAGTTTTTGCAGCAAAAATGGACAACCTGGCAGCAGCGCCTCAAACGGGCCGCCCAGCGCATGCAAGCTGCTCTCCAGGCCGCCTGGGAGAAGCTGACTGAATAAGGGACGGAGGAACACTCCTCCTGGGCCCTTGCTGACAGGAGGCAGTTCTTTGCGCTAGCATTAGAAACCGCTGTTAATGCTCGGATCAGGTTTCAAGACCCGCGAGGGCACCTGTACGGCAAGGGAAAGGCATGACCTACGCGATTGTGGAAACCAGTGGCAAGCAGCTTTGGGTAGAGCCGGGGCGCTTTTACGACATCGATCGCCTGCCCGGCACAGAGGAAAACAGCCCTTTGGCCCTCTCCCAGGTCTTATTGATTAACCACGAGGGACAAGTAACCCTGGGGCGTCCCTATGTTCCCGAGGCGGTGGTGAGGGCGCGGGTTTTGCAGCACCGCCGCGGCAACAAAATCATTGTCTACAAGATGAGGCCGAAGAAGGGAACCCGCAAGAAAAGAGGCCACCGTCAGCTTCTGACCCGTGTCCTGATTGAGTCCATTGAACTCAACGGGACGACTCTAGCCACTGCCCCAGTAGCTTCCCAGACCACTCCAGAGCCAGTTCCTGAAGCAACAGGGAGCCCTGTGGCCCAGAAGTAGACTGTTTTTAGCGACCACTGCCTAGGAGGTGTTATGGCTCACAAAAAAGGAACCGGCAGCACTCGCAACGGTCGTGACTCCAATTCCAAGCGCCTAGGGGTGAAGTGCTTTGGCGGCGAGCTGGTGCATCCCGGCTACATCCTGGTAAGACAACGGGGCACCAAGTTCCACCCAGGGGTGAACGTGCGCATTGGTAGGGATGACACGCTGTTTGCAGTAGCCACAGGCATTGTTACCTTTGAGCGCTACGGCAAACGGCGGCAGAAGGTGAGCGTTTACCCGCTTGAAAGGGCTGCCCAGTAGGCAAGGGTTTTTCCAGGCAAGTGCCCATCAACGGATCCCATCCCCCAGTCTGCCCCTGGGCAAAGGGAGGGCTCCCGGCTTGGCCCAGTGCCCACTTTGTGGAGAGCGCTTGTGAGATTAAGGGCTGTGCGGGTATACCTGTTTCGTTGGGTGGGGTTGCTGCACCTCATTGCTGGGGTGGCTTACCTCTACTGGCGCATCACCGACGGGCTGACAGGTTTGGGATCCCTTCTGTTTTGGGGGGCGGAGCTGTACGTTTGGCTGGCGGCAGTGGGCTTTATCCTCAGCCGCTATTCCCAGGAGGCGCAAGAAGAAGTGCCGGCGCCAGAGGTGCTGCAGCGGGCATTTTTTCAACTGCCGCGGGTGGATGTGCTGGTGATACGCCAGCGGGATTCTGTGGAAGCAACCCGTCAGACGGTACTCTCGGCCCTGCGCCTCGACTACCCCTGGGAGCGGCTGTTTGTCCACATTGTGGATCGGGTGGAAGATGGGGAAATGGCCAAGGTGGCGCGGGCTATTCCCTGCGAGTACTGGCCTTGCCCCACCCCCGCGACCGATCCCCTAGCCTACCTGCTGGGCTCTGGCCAGCTGCAGGGAGAGTACCTGCTGCTGTTGCAGCCGGGCCATTTTGTCGAGCCGGATTTTTTGTGGCAGACGTTGCCCCTGTTTTATGACTCACCGGAGCGGGCTCCCATCGCCAATGCCACCGGCTTTGTGCAGGCGATGCTGCGCACCCTGGGTCGGCCCCAGGCCGTTCACCCCCTACAGCAGCTTTTGGCGGTGGGATCCCAAGGCTACCAGGCGGCGCCGCTGCTGGGATCCGGCTGTCTCATTCGGCGGGCGGCTTTGGAGGCGATCCCGCAAATTGACATTCGCCGCCCTGTGCAGTTGGGGTGTCAGCTGCACTGCCGTGGTTGGCAGTCTCATCTAGTGCGCCAGGCCCAGGTCACCGGCGTTTTGTTGCCCTTGCGCAACCGCCGCGTCGCTCTGCTAGCAATTTTTTCGGCCTTGCGAGAAAACCCCTTTTGGGGCAAGCCAACTACGCAGCAGCAGCGCTTTCAGTACCTCTGGCTAACCCTCTGGGCTGCTGGCGGGGTGGCGGAGCTGGCCTATCTAGCAGTGCCCATCCTCTTTCTCTGCACGGGCTGGATGCCGGTACCAGCCTTTGACAGGGCCTTTTTTGCCTGGTTTTTGCCCTATGCCCTGTTGGGGCGGCTTACCTGGCTGTTGGCTTTTCCTCCCTCTCTGTGGGGGGCCGCCTGGCAGTCCGAGCGACAGACAGGTAGCCAGTTTTTCCAGTCCATTCAGGCGCTGGTGCAGGCGTTGCAAGGGGTGCCCCCCTATCCTGAACAGCCCTCCCAGCTTTCCCTCGGCCCGCAGGCGCTGGCTATTGGGTTGACATTGCTAGCTATGGGGGTGGGATCCCTGCGCTTTGCCGGCAACTGGGATCCGACGTGGTCGGAGCTGATCTTTGGTTTGGCCTGGGCTTTCTACAACCTGCTGATCCTGTCAGTGCGCCCCCACGATCACGATTTTGCCGGCTTTACCCCGGACAGCAGCGCGGCAGGAGAAGAGACCTCAAAGGCGCTCCCCAGCCCCTAAGCCTGCCGCCGGGGTGATGC
>NZ_JANSIV010000010.1:33846-47218 GCF_047502705.1 Synechococcus sp. H70.1 | reverse complement strand
GAGAAGAGACCTCAAAGGCGCTCCCCAGCCCCTAAGCCTGCCGCCGGGGTGATGCTTAAAACCTGCGAAAGCTCAGTCTAGGGGCCAAAGGCTATGCTGGAGACTGCCCCAGAGTCCCCGGTATCCCCGCCTGAGCCCCTTTGGCTTTGACAGAGTTTGCAAGCTGGAGCGGGCTTTTTAGCTAGCGGGGGCCCCGCCCTATAGCAGTAAGCTCAGTGTCGGGATACAGCCACCCTCGCAAGGATGTGTTACAACGATCGTGGCTATACAAAACGGCGGTACCGGAATCGGGCACTTCCCGTATCTGCCAGATTCCCCTGAAGCGTTTGCAGAGCGTGGCGTAAGCCATGAAGCCCCTCCTCTGGGCGCGGGGCGCGGGGAGGATCTCATGGTAAAGACAACCCACCTGTGGAGTCAAAAAGACCCCCCCTTCGACTGTTCCCTCTGGGCACGGATCCTCGGCAGCAAGGCTGTGCCTACTGGTTGGAGATAGGATCCTACCGTTTGCTTCTTGATTGTGGCTTGCCTGCTTCCGCCCTCCTGAAGGCCCTGCCAGGGATCCCGGATGCTGTTATCTGCAGCCACGCCCACTTTGACCATGTGCAGGGGCTACCGGGCTTCTATCGTCGCTATCCGCAGGTGCCCATCTACGCCACCCCGGTAACGGCTCATTTGGCCAGCGGTCTATGGGAGCGAGGTATCTGGCCAGCCTACAACCGGGAGATTCGCTTTCCTCCTTTTCGGGCGCTGCCCTTCGGCCAGGCGCGGGAGATCTTGCCCCACTTGATGCTCACCTTCTTTGCTGCGGGGCACCTGCCGGGGGCAGCGGCAACCCTGCTGCAAAATACCCAGACTACTCCAGCTCAAACCTGCCTGTACACTGGCGACTGTTCCCTGGCCTCAACCCGCTTTGCCCCTGGCCTAGATCTAGGTGCCTTGCGCCATTGGCAGCCGGATGTGCTGCTCATCGAAGCCTCCTTGGGAGCCACCCACCACCCGCCCCGTCGTCAGCTGGAAAATCGGCTGGTGGAGCGGTTGTTCAGCGCCTTGGCAGCAGGACAGACGGTGCTGTTCCCGCTGCCAGTGCTAGGACTAGGCCAGGAGTTGATTTTTCTCCTCAAAGCCCACCACCGCTTTACCCAAGCTGCCCAAGAACTGACAGTGTGGGTGGCGCCAGGGCTGGCGGCAGGCTGCAACCTTTACGAACGCTTGCTCCCCTACCTCCCAGGGCCAGTGCGCAATTTCGCCACCTATCAGGCTTTGTTTTGGGAAGACCGCCTGCAGCCGCGGGTGCAGCCTCTGACGGAGGCGGATCCCCTGCCCCAGGGTCTGTTGCTGTGCGATGCCGACGCCGGACCTGAAGCCTGGGATCCCATCTGGTCGGAATTGTTAGCCCAGCCGCAGCGCTCCTGCCTGCTGGTGCAGCTGCCGGAAGTGAAGCTAGCCACTCCCCTTGACCAGTGGCCACTACCCCTGCGCTCTCGTCTAGAAGTGGAGTGGCTAACCTGGCACAGCCACAACGACGTTGGGCATCTCACCCAGATCATTCACACTTTTCGCCCCCAACATCTGGTCCTGGTGCACGCCAACCCCCAGCAGGCCCAGGACTTAGCAGATCTGCCGGAGCTGTGCAACCGCTACCATGTCCACTGCCCCCAGCCTGGCGATTGGCTAGAGCTGGCCGACAGCCGCCTACAAACCCTGGTCAAGCCGTCCCCGTTCCCTAGCAATCCCGCCTTGCGCTACGAGGGGGAAGTGGAAGAGATCTGGCAGGAACATGGCTCGCCCCGCACCTTGGCCGGGGTGCAGGTGCGCCTACCACCCCAGATTACCGAGGATCCCCGCTGGGCCGCCTGGGCGGAGACTGGCTTGGTGGAGGCCCGCTGGCAGGGATCTGAACTGGTGTTGCGCGGCCTTTCGCCGCGGGAGCTAATTCGCCCGGCCAAGACCACCATCCCCGCAACTGGGGTGCCTCGCCCCCACCAGGCTCCCCTACCAGGAAGCATGAAGTGCCACAGCTGCCGCTTTGCCCGCCAGATCTTGACCGCCCACACCCAGATCCTGCGCTGCGACCAAGAGCGCTCTCCCCTCTACCGCCTCCAGGTGGATCCCCAGGGGAGCTGTCCTTACCATCAGCCCCTAGAAATCCGCTCTTCCGGTTAGTCGGCCCCCGAAGCTCCAGCAGCCCAAAGGCTAGAATGGGGCCAGTTGCGGTACCCACCATGCTTGAGCCCCAACCCTGGGCAGCTCGCCGTCAAGGTCCAGGTGGATCCCTGGAGCGAGCAGTCAATGCCTTGATCCCACCCCGCCCGCCCGTGGTGCAAATGGTGGGGATTAACAAGGTCTACCCGCTGCCGGAAGGCAGCTTTCAGGCCCTCTACGACATTAACCTAACAATTTGGCCGGGAGAGTATTGCGCCATCATGGGGCCCTCTGGCTCCGGCAAGTCCACCCTCATGAACCTCATGGGCTGTTTGGATCGGCCCAGCTCAGGGCGGTACTGGCTAGATGGTATAGAAGTCTCTACCCTCACGGATCAGGAGCTGGCCCGGATTCGCAACCAAAAGATTGGCTTTGTCTTTCAGCAGTTCCATCTCCTGCCCGTTCTAACAGCCCTGGAAAACGTCATGCTACCCTTGGCCTACGCCGGGGTTCCGGAGCCAGAACAGCGCCGGCGGGCCAAGCAAGCCCTAGAACAAGTAGGCTTAGGGAGCAAACTCCACCAGCGCCCGGCCCAGCTCTCCGGCGGCCAGCAGCAGCGGGTGGCCATTGCCCGCGCCATCGTCAATCGACCCCAACTGTTGTTGGCTGACGAGCCCACAGGAGCCTTGGACAGCCAGACTGGTCAGGAAGTGCTCAACCTTTTTGCCGAGCTTCATCACCAGGGCATCACCCTGGTGGTGGTTACCCACGACCTGGCGGTTGCCCAAGCTGCCCAGCGCCTCATCCGCATGGGGGACGGGCGTTTGCTACCCTAGCCAGGGATCTGGCTGCAGCAATTGGGCTCTGCAGGACTAGCTAGAGAACCCGCCAGCTTGCGCTAGTCTAAACACAATCCCCTGAGCGCGAACTTATGAGACTGATTGAGGATATCATTCGCTTTTTAGAAACCCGCCTTGAGGAATTCCTTAGGGCCCATCCGGAGATCGAGCTGCAGCTCCTTGCCGAGGAATTGCAGCAGCAGGAAGTTGAGACGCGACAGCTACTGCAAGAAAGCCGCATTCAGGAGCAAGCTCTGCGCCAAAGCATCCTCCAGTTGGCAGAGGAAATCAAGACCTGGCACTTTCGTATCGAGAAAGCTGAGAGAGCCAATCGCCCAGATCTAGCCGAGGGGGCCCGCCGACGCGAAGCCCAGCTCCTCGAGAAAGGCAGCCAGCTGTGGAACCAAATGAAGGCGCTGACGCAGAGAATTCAACAACTGGAAGCTCTGCTGCCGCAAATTGCCCAGCGTCGGCAGGAGGTGCAAGCCAAGCTGCTGGAGGTCAAGGCTGCCCAAGCCCTGAAGGACAGCAAGTGGGCTGGAAACTGCAACCCCTGGCTATTTGCTGAGGACAAATTGGAGGAAGCATTTCGGCATCTTGAAGTAGATGAAGAGTTGAAATCAATTAAAAACGCAAAGCCATAACCGAGGGTACGCTACCGGGTATGAGTGAACTCTATCTCAACCACCCGACCTTTGGTCTGCTCTACGCCTTGTGTCAGATTAATGAAGGTGAAGCTATCTTCACCACCCTTTATGCTCAAAGGCTATTTTTCCGCGTTTACTTCAAAACTCCCGATCCCAATGCTGATCCGTCTGCTGTGGAAGAATTGGTTTTTGACCCAATTAGCCGCAACGAAGCTCGCCAAATTCTCGAAGAACAAATGCGCTTGCTGCGCCGCGCCAACTGCAAGGACAAGTTGGAGCATCTGCAGCTGATTTATAAACGCACTTTCTCCCAGCCTCTCTAAAATTGCGACAAAAAGCGCAGGTCGCTGCTGTAGAACAGCCGGATATCCGGAATACCGTGCAGGAGCATGGCCACCCGCTCGACGCCAATCCCGGCCGCAAAGCCGGTATAGCGCTCCGGGTCGTAGCCAACCGCCTGGAATACATTGGGATCCACCATGCCACAGCCAAAAATCTCCAGCCACCTGGAGCCAAAGCGCACGTCCATTTCAGCAGAGGGTTCTGTGAAGGGAAAGTAGCTAGGCCGGAAGCGGGTTTCTCGCTGGCCCAATAAGCGGCGGACGAACTCTTTGAGCGTGCCCTTGAGGTCCGTGAAAGTGAGGTTCTCCCCTACGGCCAAAATCTCCACTTGGTGAAACACGGCAGAGTGGGTGGCATCGACACTGTCGCGGCGCATCACCCGCCCGGCATGGACAATGCGAAAAGGCGGCTGGTGTTGCTCCATGTAGCGCACCTGCACCGAAGAAGTTTGGGTGCGCAGGAGGTAGCCCTTTTCAAGGTAGAGGGTATCCTGCATGTCCCGGGCCGGGTGATCGGCAGGGGTGTTGAGGGCTTCAAAGTTGTAGTACTCCGTCTCGATCTCCGGCCCATGGACTACCGTGTAGCCCATCCCCACAAGGATATCGAGTATGCGGTCGATGGTGGCCTGCAGGGGGTGAATCCGGCCCAGGGGCCGGCGCGGCCCTGGCATAGTAACATCCAAACGCTCTGCCTCTAGGCGGGCTTGGAGCTGGGCTTCGGCCAGGGCCCGTTTGCGCTCCTCCAGGCTGGATTGCAGGGCTTCTTTGAAGCTGTTGGCCAAAGCTCCAATAGCTGGCCTTGCTGCTGGCGGCAGCTTTCCCATTCCCCCCAGGATCTTCGAGAGCTTCCCCTTTTTGCCCAGATACTCGATGCGAATCTGCTCCAGCGCGCCCAGATCGGGGGCCTGCGCCACTTGGGTCAGGGCCTCTTCCTGGAGAGTCAGCAGCTGTTGGCGAAGGATGTCCTGTTCGTCTTGCATGGAGCCAGTTAATACACTCGTGCTAGCCCAGCCAAGCAGCAAGAGGGATCCCTGCCGCTGCAGGCCAGATTTGCCTTTCCCACCGTATCATCTTTTGCCCGCCGCGCCGACAAGGGGTTCTCTGCCCAGCTACTGCAGTAGCTCCCTCTGCCAGTCGACGACCTTGCGAAAGCGAAAAGGGCCCGCCAAAGCTCCCCAAACCTGGCGGTGGGTAACTGGATCCAGACCTCGGTCGTGGCTGCAGAACTCGCTTTCGCTTAGCTGCAAGGTGGTCTGCAAATAGGTGGTTTGGCCATTGCGCACCACCCAACAGCGACACCCCGGCTCCGTGCTGCCGACAAAAAGGGATCCCTCTCTTCTCACGTGCACATCACACCCTGGCAGGTAGGCCAGATCGGCAGCGCTCAGTTGGCTAAGTTGCTCTGCTCTCTCTCGAGCGCACCCCCGCCACCGCTGCGGCTGCAGAGGACGGTAGTTGCGAATCACGATCTCAGCCCCCACCTGGATCAACTCCACCACCGCCTGACGATAGGGATCCTCCAGATGGCCGCTGTAGGCCTGCTCCACATAGAAGCTGATCCCGGCCAGCACAGCGGTTGGCAAGGGGCGATAGGCCACCCGGATGGAGGCAAAAAAGGGGGGGTTCTCCCAAGCTTGCTCTTGGTTGCTGAAGTCTCCCGCCAGCCACCGCGCCATTTGCAGCAGCTCAGGGGAGAAGGTGGGTTGCGACTGGATCACCATAACCGCAAAGCTAGGGTGGGAGCCAATACCAACACTTCAGGCAGGGAGGAAAGCCTGCTTAGATTTTCCCTCGGCTTTGCTCCTCCTAGGAGACGGGCATAAATGTTAAATTATGTGTACTTTATGAGAAGGTTTACTCGGATACTGAAGCGGGCTGCCCTCCCGACTGCAGGCCATAAGTAGGGTTGCTACTGTTCTTTATGTTGCGAACTTGTGTAAAGTAACATTGTTTTTTGTAAAAGCAAGAGCTGGAAGAGGTGGACAAAAAGGCCCAGGCTAACTAGAACTCCAGGATCTAGAGCTGTTTGCATTCAGTGAAGCTTCTTTACATTTTTTGATTCAATGATTCCCCGCCCTCGCGGTAGAAGTAAGAACTGAAGCAAGGTAAGCTGGCTTTTCCTCACTTACCCAGTGCAGGTAGTCAGGGGTAGAAGAATCCTTGCTTCACCCGGATCCCACAAAGCCTGCTCGCAAGCGGCTTCATTTTTGGAGTTAGCTGAGCAGAGGAAGATGGGAAGGGGCTTACTGGTCTTATAAACCTTATCCTGTCAAGGGTCCTATTGGGGCAAGGGCTTGCGCTAATAGGGCTCTTTGGCAGAGAAGCTGCAAAAAGCTACTGGGTTCCCCTCGCGTGGGAAGCGTCAATTCATAACCTCTTTTGCTTTCACTAGGAGATGGAAAACCATGAACGACGTATTTAGCAAAGTTGTTGCCCAAGCCGACGCTAAGGGCGCTTTTCTGGGAGAAAACGAGTTTGCAGCGCTGCAGCAGGTAATTACTGAGGGAAACAAGCGTTTGGACGCAGTGAACCGCCTCACCAGCAACGCCTCTAAAATCGTGACCGATGCTGTCCGCGAATTGTTTGCCGAGGAGCCTCACTTGAATGCTCCGGGGGGCCCCGCCTACCCAAGCCGCAACGTGGCTGCCTGTTTGCGGGATATGGACATCATCCTCCGCTACATTACCTACGCCGTGGCGGCCGGGGATCCAAGCGTGCTGGATGAGCGCTGCCTGAATGGCTTGCGGGAAACCTACCAAGCTCTTGGCACTCCTGGCAGCTCTGTGGCTAAGGGCATCCAGAAAATGAAAAAAGCAGCAGTGGCAGTGGTAAACGATCCCAATGGCATCACCCGCGGTGACTGCAGTGCTTTGATTGCTGAAATCGAGTCCTACTTCGATCGCGCTGCCGCTGCAGTGGTCTAGTAGACGAGAGTCTTGCTTGACTTTTTTCTGCAGGGATTTTGCAGGCTAGGCTTTGAATCTTTTGGGTTATTGGCTGCACTAATTTTTTGAGGCGAGGTAAAGGAGTGTTTTGAACCATGCAAACCCCAATTGTTGATGCCATTGCCACTGCCGATAGCCAAGGACGCTATCTCAGCAACAGCGAATTGCAGGCTATCAGCGGCCGCTTTCAGCGGGCAGCCGCCAGCATGGAGGCAGCTCGGGTCCTGAGCAGCCGTGCTGAGGAGCTGGTGCGTGGCGCTACGGAGGCCGTCTATGCCAAGTTCCCCTACACCACTCAGCCAGGGGGACAATGCCACACCCAAGCGGGTAAAGACAAGTGCGCCCGCGATGTGCGCCACTACCTGCGCTATATCACCTACTGCTTGGTTGCCGGTGGCACTGGCCCCCTGGACGAGTGTATGTTGGCCGGGATCCGCGAGATCAACACCGCTTTTGAGCTCTCCCCCAGTTGGTTTATCGAAGCGCTACGCTACATCAAAGCTAACCATGGCCTGACGGGGCAAGCGGCCACCGAAGCCAACACCTACATCGACTACGCCATCAACGCCCTCAGCTAAGCTCTGCAGCTTGGGATCCCTCGACAAGGCAGCCAGTCTAGCGCCTGCGGGGGATAGCGAGGGCAACGGTGGCGGGAAAGAGGCCCCCCAGCCTGCAGGGGCCTCTCTCGCGAGGGGGAAAGCGCTGCTGTTGCTCTCGCTTCAACCCCATAGGCTGCTGAGGGGGGTTAAGAGGCGGGCCAAGGCAGCCCTTTTAAGCTTTTTTTCAGTCCAGCCAGTTTCATCATGAGGAATTAGCATGAGTGGAATCACAGCGGCAAGCCGAATGGGGATCCGGGGCCTCACAGAGACGACTCCCTTGGAATTGCGCCCCAATGCCAGCCAGGATCAGCTCAATGCGATCCTGCGGGCCATCTATCGCCAGGTGCTGGGCAACGATCACCTGTTTGGGGCGGACAGGAAGGAGCTGGCCAGTGCGGAGTCATTGCTACGCCAAGGCAGCCTGACGGTGCGGGAGTTTGTGCGCTTAATTGCCAAGTCCGAAGCCTATAAGAGGCGCTTTTTGTACCCTAACTCCCAGACTCGAGCTATCGAGCTCAACTTCAAGCACCTGCTGGGGCGGGCTCCCACCAGCCCCAAGGATATTGCCCGACACCTGGACATTTACCACACGGGGGGCCACAGCGCGGAGATTGATTCCTATATCGATAGCCCAGAATACCTGGAAGCCTTTGGCGACAACATTGTCCCCTATCCGCGCGGGTTTGAATACCGCAAGGCCCATACCACCCGCGACTTCACCAACCTCTTTGCCCTCTACGGGGGCTACGCCAACAACGACCGCTCCCAGGGGCGCAGGCCGCGCCTGATGGTGCCCCTTGCCACTGGCTTTACCCCGGCCATCCGCCGCATCGGGGTGCGGGGGCTGCTGCCGCCCAGCCCCATTACCAAACACTTGGGGCCGCCAACGGGCCAGTCCGACCGTATGTTCTGCATTGAGGTGACGCGGCTGCTTAACCCGCCCTCGGCCCTGGCCACCTCCAGCCGAGTGCGCAAATCCAACCAGCAGATCTTTGTCTCTGCCGATCAACTCTCGGCAACGATGCAGCGGCTGCTCAAGTCGGGCGCCAAGATCGTCAGCGTCCATAGCGCTTGAGGCGTCTGGAGGGGCTCTGGCCTGTTGATGCTATGACCACGGCTGTTCCTCCGGATCCCCCTTTAGCCACCGATCTCACCCCAGCTGGCCAGATCGCCAAGCTGCGCCACGGGGATCCGGGGGAGCGCTACTATGCGGCGTGGTGGCTGGGGCGCATGCGGGTTGTGGAGGGGATCCCGGCCCTCATCGAGGCTTTGGCTGACGAGACCGATCGCACCTTGCAGGGAGGATATCCCCTGCGGCGCAATGCCGCCCGTGCTCTTGGCAAAATAGCCTCCCCTGCGGGGATCCCGGCTCTGAAAGAGGCTTTACGCTGCTCCGATGGCCAAGTGGTGGCGGCAGCCGCCCAGGCCTTGGTGGAGATTGCCCTGGCCAATAATCTTGACCGGGATCCCAGGCAAGCTGAAGAGCTGGGATCCGCTTTGCTCGAGGGGCTGCGCTGGGTAGAGCAAGGTTTGCAGACAGAAGCGCCTGCTGCCTTGGAGGCTTTGATTGAGGCTCTTGGACAGCTGCAGGTGGCTGCTGCCCTGGGGCAGATCCGCCCCTATCTGGAGCACCCCTCGATGCGCCTACAGTGGGCGGCAGCGCGGGCCTGTTACTGCCTGACGGGGGATCCCACTTTTGTCCAGCCGCTACTGGCGGCTTTGGGCCACCCCAACATCCATCTGCGGCGGGCTGCCCTTCTGGATTTGGGGGCTAGCGGCTACTTGCCGGCAGCCCAAGCCATGGCAGCGGCAGCGGTCGAGGCCAACATCAAGCTGCTGGCCCTCAAGCAGTTGGTGGAGATGAACCTTAGACGCGGGAAAGAGGCTGGCCCTGACCTACACCAGGTGCTACGGCTAATTGACGAGCTCCTTTAGGGCAGGGAGAGGTAGAGCTAGGAAGACGACCTCGACCTAAAGTTGACACCTAAGGCCTCATGTTAAAGCTGATACAGAATGAAGTTGGGTTTTACCCTCTGAGCTGCGTCTAGGAAGCTGGAGCGGTTGTCTAAGAGGCCGGCGCAGGGGCGTCCGTTCATGTGGGGGAGTCTTCCTATGCAGCTGATCTAGCGGGGCATTGCCCACCCCTTTGTCGCTTCTGTCCCCGCAACCTGTCAGCGGCGGGAGGTGCCAGCGCGGTACCGGGGCTTGGCGTGGAGCTGGTCAGCTCAATCGGTGGCTGTGGCACTGCCGCAGTCTTTTGTCTTGATCTATCGAGGCCTTGTCCTCAATCCGGAGGTGAAGGCAGCAAGCGGGGTTATCTCCCTGCGCAAGAACTTGGTAACTCTAGTCAAAGAAACCCATCGGCAGCATCTGCTGAGCCGGCTGCAGGAGCGCCTCCGCTCCGCCCAGGTCCGCGGAGATCAACTGGAGCAGGAGCGACGACTGCTGGCCTAAGCTCCATCTTGGCCCTTCCTCTCGAGGTTCGGAGAATTCGGGATAATGGTGCTGCCCTATGCCGAAGCGAGAGGATAGCAGCTGTGAGCTGGTGGGTGAATCCTGCGAAGGAACCCTCGAGGCATCCCAACAGTTGCTTATTGCCAAAGCGGCGGTGGGGAGCTAGGGGCAGGAAGGAGTCTGCGATCCCAGGGGGCTCTGCTGCGTCTTCTCCACCCCGTTCCTTGCTCTCGGTGGCGGGGCTGGTGGCAGGGGCCACGCTGCTTAGCAAGGGCATGGGGTTTGTCCGGCAGGCCTTAATTGCTGCAGTCTACGGCTCAGGGCCGGAGTACAGCGCTTTTGGCATAGCCTACGTCCTGCCCGGTTTTTTGTTAATCCTGCTGGGGGGGATCAACGGACCTTTCCACAGCGCTATCGTCAGCGTGCTCAAAAAGCAGCAGCCGGGAAGAGAGGATCCAGCCCGCTGGCTGGAGTCCATCTCTACCCTGGTGGGCTGCTTGCTTTTGGCGGTAACCTTGGGCCTCTGGTGGGGAGCCGACTGGGTGGTGCGCCTGAGTGCCCCAGGGGCCAGCCCTGAAGTGCATGCCCTCGCTGCCCAGCAACTGCGGATCATGGCGCCGCTGGCCCTGCTCTCGGGCTGGATTGGCATTGGCTTTGGGGCACTCAATGCAGCCGAGCACTACCTCTTGCCCGCCCTCAGCCCTTTGATCTCCAGCCTGGCCGTCATCGGGATCCTGGTCACGTTGGGGTGGACAGGGATCCCCACTCTACTGGCCTGGGGTGTGCTCCTCGGCGCCATTGCCCAGTGGCTGGCGCAGGTGCCTTTGCAGATGCGGCTGGGGCTGGGGCGGCTGCGGCTGCGCTTTGAGTGGGGATCCCCGCCGGTGCGGGCAGTGGGTCTACTGCTGCTGCCGGCGGTGATCTCCTCCGGCATGATCCACATTAATGTCTACGTGGATCTCTTTTTTGCCTCCTTCGTGCCTGGGGATCGCACCATTGGCAACTTGGGCTACGCTCAGCTTTTGGTGCAAACTCCCCTGGGGATCCTCTCCAACATGGTGCTGGTGCCCCTGATGCCCCTCTACGCCCAGTTGGCAGGGGATGGATCCCGCTGGCCGGAGCTGCGCCAGCGCATCCGCCAAGGGCTGATGGTTACGGCCATCCTCACCCTGCCCCTTGCGATGCTGTTGGTGGCCCTGGCTGAACCCATCGTCCAGATCGCCTACCAGCGGGGTCGCTTCACGGCAGAGGTGACCCAAGAGGTGGCGGCCCTGCTGAGGGCCTATGGTCTGGGGATAAGTTTTTACTTGCTGCGGGATGTGCTGGTGCGCATCTTTTACGCCCTGGAGGACGGAGCTACGCCCCTGCGTATTAGTGGCTTGTCCATTGGCCTCAATGCCCTGCTGGACTTCCTGCTTTTGCCAGCCTTTGGGGCGCCAGGCATTGCTCTGGCTACGGTAGGTGTTAACTTCATGGCGCTGATTGGGCTAGGGATCCGCCTCCACCAGCGCCTGCCGGGGATCCCTTGGGGGGAGATGGGGCAGGCCCTGCTGCCGTTGCTGGGGATCACCACCTTGGCCGGGGGCCTCAGTTCCTGGCTGTGGACACAACTGCGCTCCCAGGAGCTCCTGGGATCCCCGCTGCTTACTGCCGTCCTAGGGGCTAGTCTAGCCGCCAGCCTAGGCCTCAGCTTGTTTGCCGCAGGGGCCCTGTATCTACGGATCCCGGAAGTGGAGTGGCTAGCAGCCCAGCTTCAGACCCGCCTGCCCAAGATTGCCAGTCGGCGATCCCTACCCAGACCCTAAGTCGGCCCGGCTAGCTAATGGCCTCCAGGTAGTCCCGCACTCGGTTGCGTCGCTTCGGCTGCCGCAGCTTCTGCAAGGCTTTGGCCTCGATTTGCCGTACCCGCTCCCGTGACAGATCCAGGGCGCGGCCAATTTCTGCCAGCGAGTAGGTGCGGCCATCCCCCAAGCCAAAGCGCATGCGAATAACATCCCGCTCGCGGCTGGTGAGATCCTCCAGTAGCTGCTGCAGATCCCGCTGTAGGGCCTCGCGCATCATCATCTCCTCTGGGGAGATGTCGTCGGTCTCCAGCAGGTCTCCCAGCTCGGTGTCCTTGTCTTTGCCTACCTTGGTTTCTAGAGAAACTGAGCGCGGCACCCGTACCAGCAGCTCCCTGACCTGGGGCACCGTCATCTCCAGCTCGGAAGCAATGTCCTCAATGGTGGGGGTGCGGCCTTTTTCTTGGGAAAGCTTGCGCTGGGCTTTTTTGATCTTGTTTAGCTTCTCGGTAATGTGGACAGGCAAGCGGATGGTACGGCTTTGGGTGGCAATAGCCCGGGTAATACCCTGCCGGATCCACCAGTAGGCGTAGGTGCTGAAGCGATAACCCTTTTTGGGATCAAACTTCTCCACTGCTCGCTCCAGGCCCAGCGTGCCTTCCTGGATCAAATCCAGCAGCTCCAGGCCGCGGTTTTGGTATTTTTTCGCCACCGACACCACCAGGCGCAGGTTGGCCTTGATCATCTGCTCTTTAGCCCGCTTGCCAAGGCGCTGGATCTGCTGCAGCTTTTCAGGTGTAAGGTTGGCCCACTCAGGGAACTGGTTGGCCCTGGCCACCCATTCCTCTAGAGTAGGCTCCCGCCCCAGCTCTTTCTGCAAGCGCAGGCGTACCTCCAAGAGCTTCATGTAATCTTGGACTTTTTGGGCCAACGCCACCTCTTCGTCGCGTCCCAGCAGGGGAACACGACCAATCTCTTGGAGGTAAAGGCGCACCAGGTCCGTAGAGGGGCGAGCTGGCGCCTCCTCTACGTACTCGCTTTCGGCAAACTCCTCCTCCTCCTGCTCCTCGGTTAGCTCGAGGAGATCGAGGGGGGTTTCAAACAAAGTGTCGTTGGCTTCAGGTTCGTAGCTAGACATGTAGGTGCTGTTGGATGAAATAGCTACAGAGACAGTCACGCAGAGGGAGTATTAGAGAAGGCTAACTTGAGGGTTCTTCACTGACAGTGGCTCACGCTATCGTCAGCGTTCCCCTCTTGCTCAGTCCAACTTTCTAGGGAAAGGTAGCTGCCCAGGGATCCGCCCCTTGGTAAAGCCTAAGTTCCTTATCATAACCTCAACAATTATTATAGTTGCCTCTCCCGGCCTAGATGCATGAGATCTGGCGCAGAGTCCTCTCCCCTTGAGCCGTCGTCGCTATTGCTAGGAAGCGCATTGCTCCTGCTGGCGGGGAGAGCTCCCAGGGGTAACCAACCCTCTTGCAAGGTCTAAACTATCCAAGTAGCCCGTCAATTGCCATGAGTCGTTTCTCTGCCGGTTTCCTCCTCTTCTCCAGGGTGGAGGGGCCACCAGCTCAGATCAAGCCCCTTGACAAGCTAAGGACAGGTCTTGTTCCCATGAATTGGG
>NZ_JANSIV010000010.1:20437-33746 GCF_047502705.1 Synechococcus sp. H70.1 | reverse complement strand
GCTCAGATCAAGCCCCTTGACAAGCTAAGGACAGGTCTTGTTCCCATGAATTGGGCCGCTGCACCTTCCTTCCTCTCCTGGAAAGGAGAGTCCATTTCCACGTTGACGCTGACGCTGATCCTCGGGATTGGCCTATTCTTCTTCCTACGAGCCTCAGGTAGAGCTCGCATTGAAACCCGCTTCTATTCTAGCAGCCGCAACCTGGAGGAAATGGGATCCCTCCTTCGCAAGCACCTGGAGGGGCGCGCCTATCGCTTGCAATCTGCCGACCCGGAGGGGATCGCCACCTTTGTGGGTCAGGCGCGGCCTAGCGTGGGACTGGCCGTTTTTTTGACGGGGCTGGCGGGAGCGGGGCTGGCCTGTCTGGCTTTGGTGCTGCAGGTGCTGGAGCCGGGTTGGGGAGTTTGGCCCTGGACACTGCTGTTGGTCTCCCCTTGGGCAGGCTGGTACTACTGGCGGCGCAATCACCGCCCGCAGCAGCTCCGCCTAAGGTTGCAAGAGGCCGATCCGCCCCCCGGATCCCTCCTGTGGGTAGAGGGGCAGCGGGAGGAGCTGGAGGTGCTGGCCACTACCTTGGGGCTGCAAGAACGGGATCCAGGTTGAGAGTAGCCCTAGAGCTCTTTGGGGAAAAAGGACAGTTGATCCCCAGCTGTGGCATCGCAGTCGGGGATCCCGCTGGAATGGGATGCTTGCTTGGGCTGTTTTTTGGGGTTGTTTGAAGAAGGGCGGCTTTTCCCTTGGTTGCGCAGGCCCAGGCCAATGCGGCTGTGTTTTTCCACCAGAGCCAGCACCTGTTTGGCCCGCTCGATGACCGGCTGGGGCAGGCCGGCCATGCGCCCTACCTCGATGCCATAGGAGCGGTCGGCTCCCCCCGGCTGCACCTGGTGCAAAAAGATGATGCGATCCGGCAGCTCTTTGACCACCACCTGGAAGTTGGCCACGTTGGGCAGCAGCGTCTCCAGTTGGTTGAGCTCGTGGTAGTGGGTGGCAAAGATGGTGCGGGCGCGCACGTGGGTGGCCAGGTATTCGGCCACGGCCCAGGCGATGGAGAGGCCGTCGAAGGTGGCGGTGCCGCGGCCAATCTCGTCCAAGAGCACCAGGGATCGCTCGCCGGCGTGGTTGAGGATGTTGGCCGTCTCGTTCATCTCCACCATGAAGGTGGACTGTCCTGTGGCCAGATCATCCACGGCGCCAATGCGGGTAAACACGCGGTCGCACAGGCCCAACTCCGCCCGCCGCGCCGGGACAAAGCTGCCCATCTGGGCCAGGATCTGGATTAGCCCAATCTGGCGCAAGTAGGTGGACTTGCCGGACATGTTGGGGCCAGTGAGGACAATGAGATCGGGGCCGTGGGGGGATCCCAGCCGCACCGAGTTGGGGACAAACAAGCCCTGGGGCAAAGATTTCTCCACCACTGGGTGGCGCCCCTCCTCGATGATTAAACGGCGATCTGCAGTAATCACCGGGCGGGTGTAGCCCTGCTGCACGGCCACCTCGGCTAGGCCAAACAGAGCGTCGACAGCGGCCAGGGTCTGGGCCACCTGGCGGATGGCGGCAGCCTGGGATCCCGCCTCCTGGCGCAACTGCACAAACAGCTCGTATTCCCGCTGGTTGATCTCGGTCTGGGCAGTGAGGATGCGGGCTTCTTTTTCTTTAAGCTCAGGGGTGATGAAGCGCTCTTCGTTGGTGAGCGTCTGCTTGCGGATGTACTCCTTGGGCACCTGCTGCGCCTTGGCGCGGCTGATGCTGAGGTAGTAGCCAAAGGCCTTGTTGAAGCCGACTTTGAGGGTGGGGATGCCGGTGCGCTCGCGCTCGGTTTTCTCCAACTGGGCAATCCACTGGCGGTCTTGCTCCACCTGCTGCCGCAGCCTGTCCAGCTCCGGATCTACGCCAGGCCGGATCAGCCCCCCTTCGGTGAGCACAGGGGGCGGGGAGGGCAGGAGGGTGTGCTCAATGCGCCGGCCCAGGTCAACCAGAGCGGGATCCACCTGCTGTAGGCTCTGCAGAAGGGGAGTTTGGGCTTCGGCCACCAGCTCGGCCAGTTGGGGCAGTTTGCCCAGGGAGGAGCCCAGGGCCACCAGCTCGCGCGGGTTGGCGGTGCCGGAGGCGACGCGGTTGGCCAAGCGCTCCAGGTCGTACAGAGAGTCTAGAAGGGATCCCAGGCGGGTGCGCAGGGAGGGGTTTTCCAACAGCTCCTGGATGGTGTCCTGGCGAAGGCGGATTTGCTCTGGATCCCGCAAAGGCTGCAGCAGCCAGCGGCGCAGGGTGCGCCCGCCCATGGCGGTGCGGCTGTGATCCAAGACCCAGAGCAGGGATCCGACAAAGGCCCCCTCGCGGATAGTCTGGGTCAGCTCCAGGTTGCGGCGGGTTTGGGCATCCAATATTAGGTAGTCGGTGAGCTGGTAGGTGCGGGGCGGGCGCAGGAGCGGATGGCCTCCCTGGGGAGAAGGCTGCACCAGGTTCTTTTGCGTTTCTTCCAGATAGTGGAGCAATCCCCCCGCCGCCCGAATGGCCAGGGGCAGCCCCTCGCAGCCCAAGCCCTCCAGGGAGCGCAGGCCATAGGTCTGCAGCAGATTGTCCCGCGCCACCGCCAGCTCAAAGGGCTCCGCCGGGCGCAGGGTATAGGTGTACTGGCCGGGTAGGCCCAGGGGAGCGTGGGAATCTCCAGGCCGCATCAAGCCCAGGCCCAGCCCTTCCTCAGTGGGCAGCAGGATCTCCGCCGGCTGCAGCCGGGCCAGCTCCTGTTCTAGCTGCTCTTGCCCCTCACTCTGGCAGACCCAGAACTCGCCAGTGGAAATGTCGGCGTAGGCCAGGCCCCAGGCGGTTTGCTTGGAGCCTCGCAGGCGGACAATGGCCGCCAGGTAGTTATTTTGCCGCGCCTGCAGCAGCTCCTCTTCGATGACCGTGCCGGGGGTGATGACCCGCGTCACTTCCCGCCGCACCAAGCCTTTGGCTTGATCCGCCGGCTCCATCTGGTCGCAGACGGCTAGGGCATAGCCTTTGGCCACCAACTGGGCGGCATAGCGGTCAAAGGCGTGGTAAGGGATCCCGCACATGGGCACCCGCCCGATGGCCCCTGCCTCTCGCCCGGTGAGCACCAGCTCCAGCTCCCGCGACACCAGTTGCGCGTCCTGGAAAAACATCTCGTAGAAATCCCCCAGGCGGTAGAGCAGGATGGCGTGCGGGTATTGCCGCTTCAGCTCTACGTAGTGCTGCATCATGGGGGTGAGCAGGGCGGGATCCACCTGCAGGGCATCCCAAGTGGGCTCAGGGGCAGCGGAAGAAGTCATAGCGCCAATGCTTCAGGATGGCTCTTCCAACCCAAGCTAGTCGGCTTCGGCCATTTATGATCTTCCCCCTCTCCCTGGGCAGGGCGGTGAGGGCAAACTGCCTGTGGCCAAGGACAGTAGGAGGTTTGCGATGGGGGCCAAGCACCGTCATCGGGAGTTGACCCCGAGACACCCTGGGGGCAAGCCAGGCGGATCCGCTATGCGCTCCTCGCAAGTGAGTTATGACAAAACGGCATAACTTGTTACGAAGTGTAACGACAAATACCAAAGTTAACGGTTGGCCATCGCTAAGGTAGCCGGTGTTCCCCTACGGCAGCGACGATGGCGAACCAATTTGAGCGCCTCAAAAGCGAAAAGGACGGGCTAGCGGTCAAAGCCGAGCTGGAAGCGTTTGCCCGCATGGGCTGGGAGAACATCCCTGAAGACGACCGGGATCACCGCCTCAAGTGGCTGGGGATCTTCTTTCGCAAGCGCACGCCCGGCCAGTTTATGCTGCGGCTGCGCCTGCCCAATGGGATCCTGACCAGCGGCCAGATGCGGATGTTGGCGGCGATCATCCATCCCTATGGAAAAGATGGCGTAGCCGACATCACCACCCGGCAGAACCTGCAACTGCGCGGCATCCCCATCGAGGAGATGCCCCAGATCTTGGGCTACTTGAAGGAGGTGGGCCTGACCAGCATCCAGTCGGGCATGGACAATGTGCGCAACATTACGGGATCCCCCCTTGCGGGCATTGACCCAGATGAGCTGATTGACGTGCGCGGCCTCACCCGCAAGGTGCAGGACATGGTAACCAACAACGGCGAGGGCAACCCTTCCTTCACCAATCTGCCGCGTAAGTTTAACATCGCCATCTGCGGTTGTCGCGACAACTCCGTTCATGCGGAGATCAACGACCTGGCCTTTGTACCGGCCTTCAAAGCGGGCAAGCTGGGCTTCAACGTCTTGGTGGGGGGCTTTTTTTCGGCCCGCCGCTGTGCCGAGGCCATCGGGCTGGATGTCTGGGTGGATCCCCGCGATGTGGTTCCTCTGTGCGAGGCGGTGCTGCTGGTCTACCGGGATCACGGCCTGCGGGCCAACCGGCAGAAGGCGCGGCTGAGGTGGCTCATTGACGAGTGGGGCCTGGAGAAGTTTCGGGCGGCTGTGGAGCGGCAGATTGGCCATCCGCTCTCCAGAGCGGCGGAAAAAGATGAGGTGGTCTGGCAGAAGCGGGATCTCCTGGGGGTGCATGCCCAGAAGCAGCTGGGCTTGAACTTCGTTGGCCTGCACGTGCCGGTGGGACGGCTGAATGCCCTGGAGATGATGGAGCTGGCCCGCCTAGCGGAGGTATACGGCTCCGGGGAGCTGCGGCTGACGGTGGAGCAGAACGTGCTCATCCCCAATGTGCCCGATTCGCGGGTGGCGCCGCTGCTTAAAGAGCCGCTCTTGAAAAAGTTCTCCCCCAACCCGGGGCCCTTGCAGCGGGGGCTGGTGTCCTGCACGGGCAACCAGTTCTGCAACTTTGCCCTCATCGAGACCAAAAACCGCGCTGTGGCTCTAATGGAAGAGCTGGAAGCCGAGCTGGAGATCCCGCAGACGGTGCGCATCCACTGGACGGGCTGCCCCAACTCCTGCGGCCAGCCCCAGGTGGCCGATATCGGCCTCATGGGCACCACCGCCCGCAAGGACGGCAAGCCGGTGGAAGCGGTGGACATCTACATGGGGGGAGAAGTAGGCAAAGACGCCAAGCTGGGCGAATGTGTGCGTCGAGGGATCCCTTGCGAAGACCTCAAGCCCGTCTTGGTGGAGCTGCTGATTGAGCACTTCGGGGCCAGGCCGCGCCAGCGTCCATCGGCTTCCCCCATGATGGCTTGCTAAGTAGGGGCCAAGTCTGGGGAAGGTTTCCTCTCTGCGTCGTGCAAAATCTTGGAGGTTCCGATGTCTAAACTGTTCTCCCGTCGCCAATTTTTGGCCGGGGCAGCCGCCCTGGCAGCAGGAGCAGCCGCGGCTGGGATCCCACGCGCCCAATCGCGATCTTTGGGTCAGGGCTACTGGGTGGCCCAGGCCGATACTCCCGAGACCACGCGGGCCAAGCTGGGGTTCATTGCTCTCACCGACGCCGCCCCCCTGATCATTGCCAAAGAGAAGGGGTTTTTTGACAAGTACGGCATGAAGGACGTGGAGGTGGTCAAGCAGGCCTCTTGGGGCACCACCCGCGACAACTTGGTGCTGGGATCCGCTGCTGGCGGCATCGATGGGGCGCACATTCTCAGCCCCATGCCCTATCTCATCACCACCGGCAAAGTTACCGATGGCAAGCCGGTACCGATGTACATTCTGGCCCGCCTGAACTTGGACGGTCAGGGCATCAGCATTGCCAACGAGTACCGGGATTTGCAAATTGGCCTGGACAGTTCCCCCCTCAAAGCCAAGTTTGCGGAAGCGCGAGCTGCCGGCAGGGATCCCAAATGCGCGGTAACCTTCCCCGGCGGCACCCACGACCTGTGGATGCGCTACTGGCTGGCCGCTGGCGGGATCGATCCCAACAGCGAGGTCTCTATCATTGTGGTGCCGCCCCCGCAGATGGTGGCCAACATGAAATCCAAAACGATGGCAGCCTTCTGTGTGGGCGAGCCTTGGAATGCTCAACTGGTGAACCAAAAAGAGGGGTATACCGCCCTCACCACCGGCGAGCTGTGGAACCGCCATCCCGAGAAAGCCTTTGCTCTGCGGGCCGACTGGGTGGATGCCCACCCGAAAGCCACCTTGGCGCTGTTGAAGGCGGTGCAAGAAGCCCAGATCTGGTGCGACCAAATGGAGAACAAAGAGGAAATGTGCCGGATCATCAGCAACCGCCGCTGGCTGGGGGTTCCTGTGGCCGATATCCTGGGTCGCGCCAAAGGCACCTTTGACTACGGCACCGGCAAAGTGGTGCAAAACAGCCCCCACCTGATGAAGTTCTGGCAAGACAATGCTTCCTACCCCTTCAAGAGCCACGACCTTTGGTTCCTGACCGAAGACATCCGCTGGGGCTATCTGCCCGCCGACACGGATACCAAAGCCCTGGTGGACAAGGTCAACCGAGAAGATCTCTGGCGCGAGGCCGCCAAAGCCATTGGCCAAGAGGCCGCCATTCCCCCCAGCACCTCTCGCGGCGTGGAAACCTTCTTCGATGGGGTGAAGTTCGACCCCGAAAATCCGGCTGCCTATCTGGAGAAATTGGCCATCAAGAAGCTGGCCTAGCCTGCTCCTTCCAGGGCTTGCAGAACACCTGCAAGCCCCCTGTCCGAGAGATTTCCCTAAGAGCCCCCAGACAGGTTCAAATTAAACCTCTTCTCTCTTGTACTTTCCCTACGCTGACTTTGACCATAGCCCTACTCTCAGCAAACTATGCATCTTCTCCACTTTGCCTTGAAGGTGGGCTG
This sequence comes from Synechococcus sp. H70.1, assembly GCF_047502705.1. Taxonomy (NCBI): domain Bacteria; kingdom Bacillati; phylum Cyanobacteriota; class Cyanophyceae; order Synechococcales; family Synechococcaceae; genus Synechococcus; species Synechococcus sp. H70.1. Next base: position 27,049 of record NZ_JANSIV010000010.1, on the reverse strand, counting down.
CCACCTCTTCCCTTTGCTCATCCGCTTAGGCCGTTGGCTGCTGAGCCAAGGTGCCTCTCTTCCGGCCCAGGCCGGGATCCCTTCTGCCACGAGCTCTGGATCCGCTTGGAGGCAACGAGTCCGGATCCATCAAGCGCTGCGCCGCATTCTCTTGCCCGCTACGGCAATTTTCATCGTGCTCCTGCTCTGGCAAATCCTCTACAGCCGGCCCGGCGCCAACCTGCCCACCCCGCTCCAAGTTTGGCAGGACACCTGGGATCCCCTTATTAAAGATCCCTTTTTTGACTACGGCGGCAACGCCAAAGGACTGTTCTGGCAAATCTGGGCCAGCCTGCAGCGGGTGTTCATTGGGTTTTTCTTGGCCAGTCTGGCGGGGGTTTTGGGCGGTATGGTGATCGGGGCCAACCGCTGGCTGTATGAGGCTTTGGATCCCATTTTTCAAGTGTTGCGCACGGTGCCACCTCTGGCTTGGCTGCCCATTTCTTTGGCCGCCTTTCGCGATGCCAACCCCTCCGCCATTTTTGTTATCTTCATCACGGCCCTCTGGCCCATCTTGATCAACACCATTGCCGGTGTACAGCGGATCCCACAGGACTACCGCAATGTGGCCAGAATTTTACGCATGTCCGGCTGGAAGTATTTCTTTAAGATTGTCTTTCCGGCCACGGTGCCCTACATCTTTACCGGCCTGCGCATTGGGGTGGGCCTATCTTGGCTGGCGATTGTGGCTGCAGAAATGTTGGTTGGTGGGGTGGGCATCGGGTTCTTCATTTGGGATGCCTGGAATAGCTCCCGCATCAGCGAAATTATTGTGGCTTTGATCTATGTCGGCCTGGTTGGGCTTTTGTTGGATCGGGTTACGGCTTGGATTGGCTCGCTGGTGGCTGCCGAGGATCACTAGGTTGGACTGAGCCCGAAGTTGGCTGCTGACAGTTTGCCCACTTTTCAAAAATGAAGCTCAAGGGATCCCTTAGGTGGCATCATGAAGACTCAGCCCTACATCGAAGTTGACCATGTAGACAAAGACTTTTTCCTGGACAATGGGGAGGTTTATCCCGCTCTAAGAGACATCCATCTGGAGATCCAAAAAGGGGAATTTGTCTCGCTAATTGGCCACTCCGGCTGCGGCAAGTCCACCCTCCTCAACATCATTGCCGGCCTGGAAAAGCCCTCCCGCGGCGGCGTGCTGCTGGAAGGCCGGCAGATGACGGAGCCCGGCCCGGATCGCATGGTGGTGTTCCAAAACTATTCTCTGCTGCCCTGGCTGACGGTGCGGGAAAACATCGCCCTGGCCGTGGACGAGGTGCTGGGATCCCTTCCCCAAGCAGAGCGAGCCCGCATCGTGGAAGAGCACATCCGCCGCGTGGGTCTGCAGGGGGCAGCCGACAAGCGGCCCGCCCAGCTGTCGGGGGGGATGAAACAGCGGGTGGCCATTGCCCGGGCTTTGGCCATTCGCCCGCGGGTGCTGCTGCTGGATGAGCCGTTTGGGGCGTTGGACGCCCTCACCCGCGGCAGCCTGCAGGAGCAACTGATGGAGATTGCCCAGGCGGAGCAGCTCACCTGTATTTTGGTTACCCACGATGTGGATGAGGCGCTTCTGCTTTCGGATCGGGTGGTGCTGCTGACCAATGGCCCGGAGGCCCGCATCGGCCAGATCTTGCGGATCCCGTTTCCGCGGCCGCGCCACCGGTTGGAAGTGGTGAATCACCCCGAGTACTACAACCTGCGGGGGGAGATGATCTACTTTCTCAACCAGCAAAAGCGGGCCCGCCAGAAAACTCCTACCCGTGTGGCCATCGCCAAGGGGGGGCTGGAAAAAGTCAACTTGGCAATTGGCTTTGTGCCCCTCAACGACTGCGCCCCTCTGGTGGTGGCCCAAGAAAAGGGCCTGTTTCAGAAGCACGGCCTGGAACAGGTCACGCTGGTCAGGGAGCCGGGCTGGAAAACCCTCTGGGAAGGGATCCGCTCCGGTCGGCTGGATGCGGCCCTGGTGGTGGCCGGGATCCCCTTGGCCTCTACCTTGGGGGTGGGTGGGGTACCAGTGCCTTTGGTAACTGCACTTACCGTTTCCCGCGGCGGCAACGCCATCACCTTTGGGCGCCGACTCCTGCTGCAGGCCTTCCAGAGCCCCTGGGATCTCCGCCAGTACCTCCGCCAAACTCCCGATACGGTTCATACGCTGGGGGTGGTGCACCCGGCCTCGATGCACAACTTCCTCTTGCGCCATTGGCTGGCCAGCGGCGGCGTGGATCCGGATCGAGAGGTGAGGTTGACAGTGATCCCGCCGCCGCAGATGGTGGCCCACCTCAAGGCGGGCAACATCGACGGCTACTGCGTGGGCGAACCCTGGAACTCCCGCGCCGTGCGGGAACAGGTGGGGGTTATCGTCGCCACCACTCCCGAACTCTTGCCCAGCCACATCGAGAAAGTCCTAGCGGTGCGCCAAGACTGGGCCCAAAGCTACCCCCGCACCCACGTGGCCCTGGTCAAGGCGCTGCTGGAGGCCTGTCACTACTGCGATCAGCCGCAGCACCGTCCCCAGATCCTGGAGTGGCTGGCCCAGCCCCAGTATGTGGGCGTGGCCCCAGCCGATCTGGAGCCGGGGTGGAGGGGCATCCTGCAGCGGGGCATCGCCGATGAGTCGCAAGTGATCCTCGGTTTCCACCAGTTTGCCAACGGGCGCAACACCTGCCCCGAACGCTTGGAGCATCTCTGGATCCTGACGCAGATGGCTCGCTGGGGCATCTGCCCCTTCCCTCGCAATTGGGTTGCTGTCCTCGACCAAGTGCTGGATGACAAAACCTACGCCCTAGCTGCTAGAGAACTGGGGCTGCCGGATCGGGCCCACGATCGCGGGGCTTTGCTCTTTGCCGACGGATCCCGCTTTGATGGCGAGGATCCCTTGGACTACCTGGAGTCAGTGGCCATTCGCCAGGAGCTGAAGCTGCAGGAATACCCCCTCAGCAAGGTCTAGTTTTTGCTCTACTGAACTCAACTGGAAGGCTTTATGATGACCCACTCTCGCTTAACTTCTTTGTCCTTTTCCTCAGCCTCTTCTCTTGCAGTTCCGCCCCTTCTTTCCCTCCAGAATGTGGGCAAGACCTACTTTACGGCGGCGGGAGCCTTTGTGGCGCTAGAAAATGTCAACTTGGAAGTGGCCGCCGGCGAATTTGTCTGCATCATCGGCCACTCCGGCTGCGGCAAGTCCACCTTGATCAACATGGTGGCCGGGTTTTCTGCTCCTACTTCGGGATCCATTACCCTCAAGGGCCAGCCCATCACCGCCCCAGGGCCGGATCGGATGATGGTGTTCCAGAACTATTCCCTTCTGCCCTGGCTGACGGCTTTTGAAAATGTTTATTTGGTGGTGGACCAGGTCTATCCCGATAAATCCCCCAGAGAGAAAAGGGAAATCGTTCAAGAACACCTAGAACTCGTGGGTTTGGCCGAAGCAGCCCACAAGCGGCCCAAGCAGCTCTCCGGGGGGATGAAGCAGCGAGTGGCCATTGCCCGCGCGCTGGCGGTACGCCCAGAAGTACTGTTGCTGGATGAGCCCTTCGGGGCCTTGGATCCCATTACCAAGCAAGAGCTGCAGGATGAGCTGCTGGCCATTTGGCGAGATCACCGCTGCACGGTTTTGATGATTACCCACGACATCGACGAGGCTCTTTACTTGGCAGACCGGGTGGTGATGATGACCAATGGCCCTGCTGCCCATATTGGCGAGATTTTGACGATCCCCTTTGGGCGACCGCGCAGCCGCGCGCGCATCATGGAAATGCCGGAATTTTACGAATTGCGCAACTCTGCCCTTGACTTTCTCTACCGTCGCGCCGCCCTTGTCTTGGATTGAGGGGGAGCCAGTCTCGTCAAGGCGGCACGGCGAGCAGCGCTCCTCCCCAATACCAGAGTCTTACAGCACGGTTTGGTAGCGGTACCTACACCAAGTCGAGGGATCCCTGGCTAAAATCCCACAGCAGTTGGGCCATCACTCCGGAGAGGTTCTCGGTGCGTTTGGAGCTGTTGCAGGCTTTCCTGAACGTCGTCGAAAGCGGCAGCTTTTTGGCTGCTGCCCGCTGCAGTGGCTTGACCCAGTCTGCCATCAGCCGTCGGATTCAGGCCTTGGAAGAAGAGGTGGGCGCTCCGCTACTGCATCGCAAGAGCCCGCTGGCTTTGACGGTGGCGGGGGAACGGCTCCTACCCCATGCCCGGCGCATCTGTCAGGAGTGGCAGCAGGCCCAAGAGAGCATTCGGGAATGGCTACGGGGCGAGCAAAGCGAGCTCTGCGTTGCCGGGATCCACTCGCTGATTGCCTATCGACTGCCGCCGGTGCTCCAGGAGTTCTGCCGAGAGTACCCGCAGGTGCAGTTGCGGGTCACGGCCCTGGGCAGCGACCGCGCTTTGAAGGTGCTCAAGGATGGGCTGGTGGATGTGGCTTTGGTGATGGAAAATCCCTGGCTGAGGCGGGGGGCTGAACTGGTGGTGGAGCCGCTGTATTCGGAGCCCATTCAGGTGTTGATGGCCGCCAGCCATCCCCTTAGCCGCTACGAGCGGATCCCTTGGCCAGTGTTGGCCGAGTACCCCCAGGCCGTATTTAAAGATGGCTATGCTATGCGCGCTTGGGTGGGATCCCACCTGGCCCGCCAAGGGTTAACTCTCAAGGCAGCGCTGGAGCTGAACACGCTGGATGCCTTCCGCGGCGTCGTTCGCCAGGGGCAGTTGATTGCCCTCCTGCCAGAATCGGCTCTGGTGGACTGCCACGCCGACCCAGAACTCCAGGTGCGGCCTACTGAACCCCCCTTGTTGCAGCGACAGGTGGTGGCAGTTACCACCCGTGACCGCTATCAGATCCCACCCATTCGCCGCTTTTTGCAGTTGGCAGCCCAACTGCTCCGCCCGCCTGCTCCTTCTAAGAGGTCCGACGTCGAGGCGTTGGTCCCGGCCAAGGTGCTGTCGGCTTAGTTGGAGACTTACCCTCCCCCGCTCCAGACTGCCAAGGCTATGAGCCATGAGTTTCGCGAGCTGTTGAAGAAAATTGGCAGTGGCACCCACACCCACGAGGATCTCACCCGCGGCGAAGCCGCCCAGGCTACTCGGCTGCTCCTTGCAGGCAAAGCCACCCCGGCCCAGATTGGGGCCTTCTTGATTGCCCACCGCATCAAGCGCCCCACCGCCGAAGAGCTGGCTGGTATGTTGGATGCCTATGCCGAGTACGGCCCCCGCCTTCGCCAACGGGATCTGCCCCACCCCTTGGTGATCTTTGGCCACCCCTACGATGGCCGCTCGCGCACAGCACCGCTAGGGGTGTTGGTGGCTCTGGTATTGGCAGCGGCGGGGGCAGCCGTTTTGCTGCATGGCTCCGGCTTTTGCCCTCCCAAGTATGGTCTGCCTCTGGAGGTGGTCTGGCGAGGCTTGGGGGTGGACTGGCGAGGATGGTCGCTGGAGCAAGTGGGCCAGTCCCTGGAGCAAACGGGCTTGGGATTTTTGTATTTACCAGATTGTTTTCCCCAAGCCCAGGCCCTGATGGAGTACCGGGATCAAATTGGCAAGCGCCCTCCCCTGGCCACCTTGGAGCTGGTCTGGTCACCCTACGAGGGCCCCTTTCATTTGGTGGCTGGCTACGTGCACCCCCCTACCGAGGCTACGATGCTGGAGTTGTTTGCCCTGCAAGGGATCCGAAGCTTTACCACGGTCAAGGGACTAGAGGGCAGCAGCGACCTACCGCGGGAGCGGACGGCTATCCTCAACCACTGCGGGAAACGGCTGCTGCTCAAAGCCCGCGACCATCACCTGGCCGGCCCCGAGATCCCGCTGGCGGAGGAGAAAGAGTTGCTGCGGCAGATGCACCAGCTCCTCAACGGCGATCCCTCTCCTCTTACTCCAGCAGTACTCTGGAATGGCGGCAGCTACCTCTGGCTGCTGGGCTATGCTCACTCCCTCAGCGAGGGGATCCAGCAAGCCGAGGAATTGCTCCGCTCTGGCCGGGTGAGGGAAAAGTTGCAACAGCTCCAACAACAGGCTCACCTGGCCCGGTTTTCCTAGGGATCCCTTCTTGCCTCAAGATAGGCTGCAAGGGAAAGCCCACAGGGTCACCCCCAAACCGGCTTGTCCTGTCGATTGGAGTTTGTAACCCTGCCGATCCGTGCTTCCTTCACCGGTGCCCTCGGCTGTTCCCTGCCGGTTTCGCTGCTCCTCACTCCCCTGGTGCTCGGATCCCCGGCGCAAGCCCATCGGAGCCGCCGCCTCTGTACCGATGCAGCCGAGTTGGCAGAGCCCGCGGGAGCTGGAGCGAGTCAACCACGACCTGGCCAAAGCGCAGCGGCACCTGGCGGAAGCCAGCTTCTTCGCCCAGCGGGGATCCTCTCCGGAAGCCGCCCGTCTCCTGGAGCTGAGCCGCCAGAGCTTTCGCCGCCCGCGAGCAGGCCAAAGCGGCGGAAAACCTGGCCAAAGCCGCCAAGGCGCTCTACGAAGCGGAGTTGGGCTTTGGGAGCCGTCCTGGTCGCTCTTTCTTCGAGGCCCCCTTGCGCGCCCAAGCGTCCCTCAGCCGGCTGCAGGCGGAGACGACCTTTGCCAACATCACCTCTGGCCCTGTGGCCAAGCTGCAGCAGCAAG
>NZ_JANSIV010000010.1:17323-20337 GCF_047502705.1 Synechococcus sp. H70.1 | reverse complement strand
GCAGGTGAAGCCCAGAGTATTAGCCGCAGCTCATAGGGATCGTACATATCGGGATGAAACGGCAGTAAGCGGATGGCCAGCCCCTGCAGGCCACTGGCCTCATAGCGGATCTGACCAGAGAAGATAGCGCAGTCCTCCACTGTCTCCACATAGCGCAGGGGGGTTGCGCGGCCGTTTTGGATCTGGCCGTTGTCGTCCACTGGGCCGTGGTAGGCTTGGACAATCACATCCTGGGGCTGCAGGGATCCCAGCTGCACCTCCACCGTTACGGTGAGGGGTTCCCGGGCCATCACCACCTCCTGGAGCTGGCTACCCTGGCCAGAGGAACGGTTGCCGGCGGGCTGCCTTGGATTCTCAACCCGGACGTCGAAAACCCGAATGTTGTACCAGTTCTCCTGCACATGGTTTTGCCAACGGGTCAACTGGCGGGCTGCCTGGAAATCGTTGCGCCGCATGCGGTTAAAGTAGTTACTCAACGGAATGTAAGCCCGCTCAGCATACTCCCGCACCATGCGCTGTGTGCTAAAGCGAGGACAGTTGAGGCGGATTGCCTGCTTCATCCGCTGAATCCAGGCGTGGGGTAGACCATCGCTGCCGCGTTGGTAGAAAAGGGGAGCTACTTCCTTTTCCAGGAGATCGTAGAGGGCGTTGGCCTCCACTTCGTCCTGGTAGGCGCGATCTGCATACTCCTCGCCGCGGCCAATGGGCCAGCCCGTCTGGTAGTAATCTGCCTCATCCCACCAGCCGTCCAGGGTGCTGAGGTGCAGTCCCCCGTTAGCTGCTGCCTTCATACCGCTGGTACCGCTGGCCTCGCGGGGGCGGAGGGGGGTGTTCAGCCACACGTCCACCCCTGCCACCATTAAGCTGGTGATGTACATGTCGTAGTCTTCGATAAACACCAGCCGCTGGCGGAACTCTGGCTGGCGCGACACCTGCACCACCTGGCGGATCAACTCTTTGCCGGCTGTATCGCGAGGGTGGGCCTTGCCCGCAAAGATAAACTGCATCGGGTACTGGGGATGGTTAATCAGAGCTTTGAGCCGCTCTAGGTTGTGGAGCAAGAGAGTGGCCCGCTTGTAGGTGGCAAAGCGGCGGGCAAAGCCAATCGTGAGGACTTCTGGGTTGAGGGCCTCTGCTGCTTGTTGGATCTCCCCTGCCGAGGCCGCCTGCTTCTGCAGCTGTTCCACCAGGCGCTGGCGGGTGAAGTCGATGAGGCGGGAGCGGCTGCGCTCGTGCGCCCGCCACAATTCCGCATCCGGGATCCGCTCCACCTTCTGCCAAACCGGATCCGAGGCAGGGGCCTCCGCCCAATCTGGCCCTAGGTAGCGGTCGTAGAGGGCTTGGTTTTCCTCCCCCACCCAGGTGCGGGAATGCACGCCATTGGTGATGGAGGTAATCGGCACCTCCTCTTGCGGGATCCCAGGCCACAGCTGGCTAAACATCTTGCGCGAGACCGCCCCGTGTAGCTTGCTGACCCCGTTAACAAACGAGGCCATGTTGATGGCTAGCACCGCCATGCTGAAGGGGGACTGGAAGTCCCCGGGATTTTCTCGACCTAGGGCCAGAAAGCGCTCCCGACTCAGGCCCATCTGGTTGTAGTAGAAGCTCAGGTAGTAGTCAATTTTGTCCGGCGGGAACAGGTCGATCCCGGCAGGCACTGGCGTGTGGGTAGTAAACATCTGGCTGGACTTAGCCACCTGCCAGGCCTCCTCAAAGCTTAGCCCTTGCTCCACCATCAACAGGCGGATCCGCTCTACCGCCAAAAAAGCCGAGTGCCCCTCGTTCATGTGGTAGACAGTGGGGTGGATCCCTAGAGCGCGCAGAGCCCGCACCCCGCCAATCCCCAGCATGATCTCCTGGTGGATGCGCACGTCCTGGTCGCCGCCGTAGAGCTCATCGGTGATGTCTTGGTCGTACTGGCTGTTGGGCTCGATGTTGGTGTCAAGGAGGTATAAGGGCACCCGCCCCACCATCGCCTTCCAGATGCGGGCAAACACCTTGCGGTTGGGGTAGTCCACCTCAATGCGAATCTCGCGGCCCTCCGCGTCCCTTTGCAGCTCCAGCGGCATGTTAAAGAAATCGTTGATGGGGTAGCGCTCCTGCTGCCAGCCATCGGGGTTGAGGTACTGGCGGAAATACCCCTTTTGGTAGAGCAGGCCCACGCCCACCAGCGGCAGGCCTAGGTCGCTGGCTGCCTTGAGGTGATCCCCGGCCAACACTCCCAAGCCCCCTGAGTAAATGGGCAGACAGTCGGCTAAGCCAAACTCAGCTGAAAAATAGGCATAGCACTCTCCCTCCACCGCCTGGGCCAAGCGATATCGGCGGTACCACGTGTCTTGTTGGAGATAGCTGTGCAGTTGCTGGCTAGCTCGCTCCAGTTGGGCTAGAAACCCAGGATCCTCTGCCAATTCATCCAGCCGTTCCTGCCGGATCTGGCCCAAAAGAGCCACGGGGTTGTGCCCGCAGGCATCCCACAGATCCGGATCCATGCGCCGGAAGAGGCTGCGGGTTTCTACATTCCAACTAAAATGAAAGTTGTAGGCCAAAAGGCGCAGGCTTTCCAAGGCAGGCGGCAGGTAGGGGGTTACCCTAAACGTGCGTAGCGGCTTCATAGGCAGGACGAGTGCAGGTTGCCACTGCCTGCTAAGCTAGCCCAAGCGCGGCTGAGGAGCCCAGCTTTTTTAGAATCTTTCGAGCTGAAGGCCTAGCCCCTGCCTAGGCAGCAGCTGTCGCGTCCGGGAGGGAAGGCTCGCGCTCCGCTTGCCCTTGTAGACGGGGGGAAGGCGCTCCGCACCCCCCCTAGCCCACCCTGCGGCTCTGGGCGCTCACGTCGTGGAACATGCTCGAGGAGGGGTTAAGGTAGGGCATACCGGGAGTAACGCCTCTGGACACGCTACCTGCAGCTAGCGATGGGTGAGGACTCGGTTCTGCTGACGCAAGCAGGTCAGTTGCCTGGAGGAAGGAGGAACCCCGCCCTGTCTGCCTAGCCACCCTGCAGGAAGCAAGCTACAGCG
>NZ_JANSIV010000010.1:0-17223 GCF_047502705.1 Synechococcus sp. H70.1 | reverse complement strand
AAGGAGGAACCCCGCCCTGTCTGCCTAGCCACCCTGCAGGAAGCAAGCTACAGCGCCCAGGAGGAGGTCGGGTATGGATCGAACTGCACCACTGGCCGACACCATTGCTGCCATTGCCACCGCCGTGGTGCCCGAGCAGGGCAGCATTGGCATTGTACGCCTTTCTGGCTCGCGGGCTTTGGCCATTGCCCAGGCCATCTTTACCCCCGCCCGCCGCACCGCCACCTGGGAGAGCCATCGCCTTCTCTATGGCTGGATCCACGACGAGAAGGGCCGCCAACTGGATGAAGCCTTGGCTGTGTGGATGCAGGCCCCCCGCTCCTACACCCGTGAGGATGTGGTGGAGTTCCACTGCCACGGTGGCATTATGGTGGTGCAGGCTACCCTGCAGCAGTGCCTGCGCCAGGGAGCGCGGCTGGCCCAGCCGGGGGAGTTCAGCCTGCGCGCTTTCTTGAACGGTCGCATCGATCTAACCCAGGCTGAAAGTGTGGCCGATCTGGTGGCGGCCCGCTCCCCCCAGGCAGCGCAGATGGCGCTGGCGGGTCTGCAGGGCAAATTGGGCCAGTCCATCCGCGCCCTGCGCCAGGAGCTGCTGGGCTTATTGGCCGAGATTGAGGCACGGATTGACTTTGAGGAGGATCTGCCCCCCCTGGATGTCCCCGCTTGGCAGGCGCGCCTCCAGGAGGTCCAAGCCCAGATACAAACCCTGCTAGATACCGCCGAACGGGGACAACTGCTGCGCAGCGGGGTGAAGGTGGCCATTGTTGGACGGCCCAATGTGGGTAAATCTAGCCTGCTCAACGCTTGGTCAGGGCAGGATCGAGCCATCGTCACTGACCTACCCGGCACTACTCGGGATGTGGTGGAATCCCAGTTGGTGGTGAGAGGGATCCCCGTTCAGCTCCTGGACACTGCCGGTATTCGCGAAACCGACGATCCCGTGGAACGGCTGGGGGTGGAACGCTCCCAGCGCTTGGCCCAAGCTGCTGATGTCCTGGTGCTGGTGATCGATGCCCAGGCCGGCTGGACAGAAGCGGATGCGGCCATCTACGAGTCCATCCGCCACCGCCCCCTGATCCTGGTGATTAACAAAACTGATCTTGCCCCCGCCGACAAGATCCCTCTCCCGCCCGAGATTGCCTACCGCGTCCCCACAGTCGCTGCCCAAGGCAAGGGGATCGCGGAGCTGGAAGAGGCGCTGGAGCGGCTTGTTACCCAGGGGCGGCCCCAGCCCAACCTGGAGGTAAGCCTTAACCAGCGCCAGGCTGCCGCCCTCCGCCAGGCCCAGGCTAGCCTGGAACAAGTGGCCCAGGCCATGCAGGAGCAGCTCCCCTTCGATTTCTGGACCATCGACCTGCGGGGAGCGCTGCACGCCCTTGGTCAAATTACCGGCGAGGAGATCTCTGAAGCAGTGCTGGATCAGATCTTCAGCCGCTTCTGCATTGGCAAGTAAGCTAACTCATACTCATTCTGAGTTTGTGTTAGGATGGCCTAGGAGGGGATCCCGCACCCCAGACAATGGTAAAGACGGTTAGGAGATTGGCTATGGTGACCGCTGAAAAGACCCGCCTCTACCCCACCCAGATTGACTTGCCGGCTGAGGCCCGGGCGCAACTGGTGGAGTTGCTCAACCAGTCCTTGGCCGACACGCTGGATCTCAAAACTCAGGTGAAGCAGGCCCATTGGAACGTCAAAGGCATGAACTTCATTGCCCTGCACGAGATGTTTGACACCTTTGCCAGCACGCTAGAGAACTACGTGGACATGCTGGCAGAGCGGGTTACGGCCCTAGGCGGCATCGCCCGTGGCACTGCCCGCATTGTTGCCCAAACCTCGAGCTTGCCCGAATACGACCTAACGGCTGAAGACGGTCGGACTCACCTGCAGGCTCTAGCGGTCCGCTACGGCCAGTATGCCGCGGCGGTGCGCCGCAACATCAGCCGCGCCACTGAGCTGGGGGATGCCGACACTGCCGACCTGTTTACGGAGATCTCGCGCCAAATCGATAAAGATCTCTGGTTTATTGAGGCCCACCTGCAGGCCTAAAGCCAGCAAAGCCAACTAGAAAAGTGGGGTAACAAAATGGTTGCCAATGCTTCCCTCCTTTACTTGGCAGCTTTGGCAGGCATTCTGGGGGTGGTGGGGTTCTTTGTCCTGCGTGGGGTGCTGCGCCTACGGGCCCAGGAAAAGGTCATCCGGGAGCTGCAACCTCGCCTAAGCAAAGGCAAGGGATCCCCACAGGAGCACTACGAGTTGGGCAGCGTCTACCTGCAAAAGGGTCTCTACGAGCAGGCCATCGTGCAGCTGAAAAAAGCCCTAGAGGTGGCTGGGGAGAACATTCCGCCCGTCTGCAATGCTCTGGGCTTTGCCTACTTTAGCCAGGGGCAATACGATCTGGCCATTCGCTACTACAAAGATGCTGTTGCGGCAGATCCTGCCTATGTAACTGCCTGGAATAACCTGGGCCATGCCTATGAGAAGAAAAATCTCTACGGCCCCGGCCTGGAAGCTTACGAGACCGCGTTGAAGCTGGACCCGCAAAATGCCATTGCCAAGCGCCGCGCCGAGTTGCTGCGCAAACGTCTGCAGCCCAGCCCCCGCAGTTGATGCGGTAGATACGTATTAAGACCTAGAGCGGCAAGTCGAAGGAGAGGGGGTGAGAGTTTTTCTTCTCCTTGAAAGAGGGAGGCCAATCTTGAGCAGAAGGGAGGGATTCAGTATCGTGTTACCGGGGCTGGTATCATGTTTTGAAAAACACGAGAGTCCATCTCATGGATGCACAATTGGTGGCACCAGTAGTTCTGGTCATTCTAGATGGCTGGGGTTATCGCGAAGCCCTAGAAGGCAATGCCGTGCTAGCCGCCCGAACCCCTGTCATGGATAGTCTGTGGGCTACCTATCCTCATACCCTGCTGCAAGCTTCGGGGCGAGCCGTGGGCCTACCCGAAGGACAGATGGGCAACTCCGAGGTGGGCCACCTAACTCTAGGAGCAGGGCGGGTAGTGCCGCAGGAGTTGGTGCGCATTAGCGACGCCATTGAAACGGGATCCCTCTTCCAGGAGCCTCTGTTGCTGGAAGTTTGTCGTCAACTCAAGGAGCGGGGGGGCCGGTTTCATTTCATCGGTCTCTGCTCGGAAGGAGGAGTTCACTCCCACATTGACCACCTCTACGGCCTGCTGCGCCTGGCAGCCCAGGCAGGGATCCCTGCTTACGTGCATGCCATCACGGATGGCCGCGATACCCCCCCTTGTGAAGGGGCAAAAGTTCTGGCTACCCTCCAAAAAGAGCTGGAATGGCTGGGCAATGGCGTCATTGCTACCCTGAGCGGCCGCTACTACGCCATGGATCGGGATCGCCGTTGGGAGCGCACCCAGAAGGCCTACGAGATCATGACGGAAGATGGCCCCGGGTGTGGCCGCAGCGCTGCCGAGGTAATGGAAGACTTTTACGCCCAGGATATCACCGACGAGTTCATTCCCCCCACGCGTTTGGCTCCGGGAGCGGTAAAGCCGGGGGATGCGGTCCTCTTCTTTAATTTCCGCCCGGACCGGGCCCGCCAGCTCACCCAGGCTTTCGTCTGCCCTGACTTTTCTGGCTTTCAGCGGCGTCTGATTCCGGACCTCACCTTCATCACCATGACCCAATACGATCCAACCCTGCCGGTGCAGGTGCTCTTTAAGCCCCAGAACCTGGATCACCTGCTGGGCCAGGTGGTGAGCGAGGCCGGCCTTAAGCAATTGCGCATTGCCGAAACGGAAAAGTACGCCCACGTCACCTACTTTTTCAATGGCGGCATTGAGCAGCCCTTCCCAGGAGAGGATCGCATCCTGGTCCAAAGCCCACTGGTGGCTACCTATGACCAAGTGCCGGAGATGTCAGCAAAGGAGGTAACCGACAAGGCCATTGGAGCCATTGTCCGCCGTGAGTACAGCCTGGTGGTGCTTAACTACGCCAACCCCGACATGGTGGGCCACACTGGCAACTTTGAGGCCACGGTGCGAGCGCTGGAGACGGTAGACCAGTGCCTAGGTCGCCTACTGGCAGCGGTGGTGGACGTGGGAGGCACCACTCTCATCGTTGCAGATCACGGCAACGCCGAGCTGATGTGGGACGAGCAGGGCAACCCCTGGACAGCCCACACCACCAACCCCGTTCCCTGCATTCTGGTGGAGGGGGAAAAGCGCAAGATCCCTGGTCGCGGCGGCAACGTCAAGCTGCGCGCTGGCGGTACCTTGGCCGATGTCGGCCCCACCCTGCTGGAGATCTTGGGCTTGCCGCAGCCCCCCGAAATGACCGGGCAGTCCCTACTGGAGCCAGCAGAATACACCCTTCTGCAGCGGCCGCCAGTGCCTGTGGGGCGCTAAAGCCCTTCCTCACTCGGCTATTGGGATCCCTTCTTGGGCTAGCCAAGCTTTCAACTCCTCCCAGGTTTGGTAGAGGGCCAGCACCTGAGAGCGTTCAGGGTGATAGGGAGCACTCAGGCGCTCTAACTGTAAGAAGCGAGCCTGGGGAGGGATTACCGCTACTTCAGGATCGGGGGGAGTGGGCCGGCGCAGGGAGCTGCTGTAGCCGCGGTAGATGAGCACCAAATCAGTTTCTCCCTCGCTTTCCACCTCCACCCGCAGCACCTCCTGGGGGTGGCTCTGGCTGTAGCGCTCCAGAGCCAGCGGCCAAGGGAGGGGGCTCATGCTGCCACCTCCCCTTTCTCCCCACGGGGCCGCAGCCGCCAGACGAAGTAGACGCTGTAGAGCAGGTAAACCACCAAGCCCCAGGCCCCTGCGCTCCCGAGCAGCTCTGGCGATAGATTGGCGTGGAAGATCTCCCGAAAGCCCAGCGGCGGCTCAAACCAAGCTCGACACTCCGGTGGCAAAGAAGCTTGGAAGGCGCAGGGCACAAAGGCTCCCGAAAAGAGGAACCCAACCCCCATGTAGCCAGTTACAACCCAGCGCCAGAGCAAAAAGGCCCGCGCCGCCCAGCTTCTTGACTGCTCAAGGGCAGCACTCCAATCCCGCCAGAACCAAAGGCTAAGCGGGATTAAAAGCCGTGCCATCGCCCCGCTTAGGAAACTGACTGGCAGGCCACCAATCATTAGGTACACGGTTACCGCTAACAGGCTAGACACCCGCCAGTAGGCAATCAAGATTTGGATCAAGGGACCCAGCCCTACCGCAAAAGCCCAACCTAAGAGCGCTAACGGCACCACCACCGTCAGCGCCACCGCCAGGCTGTAGTCTGCCCAAATGGCCTTCAGCAGCCAACTCAGTGGGACCATCCTCACCCTTTCTCCTCCCTGACCCTAGTATGGCGGGATCCCCAGCGGGATCCCACAGGGTTACAGGATATTACAGATCCCTGGCCACTCCCCACGAAACCTTGCGTCGTTGGGAAAGTTTTTCAACTCTTGCCGTTGCCTCTCCAGGAAGGTGGTAGATTCTTAGAGGAACATCCGCAGACCAGCCGGAAAGCAAGCTGTCTTTCTGGAGGGCAGACAGGGGTTTCCTAGGACCTTAGCTTGGCCTAGCTTGTTAAGTATTGTTACTTGGCCGTGTTATTTTGGGTTAAGGCCAGCTCCTAAGCGGTAGGAATCTTGCTTCCATGCCACGTTCTTCCGGACTTCTCTCCCACAGTCCCAGGCGCTGGAAGGCAACCCAGTGGAAGCCCAGGCCTTTGCCTCCCTTGGAGGGCGTGCCTCTTTCCCAGAAGGGCGAGGCAGAGGAGGGCTGCCAAGGGTCGTTGCCACCAAAGACAGCCTCTGGCAAGAGGGCTGGCGAGGGGAAAAGCTATGCCGACCTGCAGCTATGGCTAGTACTGGTTACTCTGGGTGTCAGCCTAGCCATTGCCCTAGGGGTGGCGTTGGTTTACTCGCCAGGGGTGGCAGGCAACTACCTGCTGGGAGCACTTGCCGGTGTGGTCTATCTGCGCATGCTGGGCCGCGGCGTGGCAGAGCTGGGCAAAAGTCGCAACCGCCTAGGAGTGATGCGCTTGGCTCTGTTTGTTGGGCTGATGGTTTTAGCTGCTGAGGTGAAGTCCTTACAGATTTTGCCAATCTTCTTTGGGTTTATGACCTATAAGATCACCCTGCTCATTCACCTTGTCCAGACGTTGAGCCGTTTGTCTTCCTCCTCATGATGCTTATGAACCCGTCCTTCTCCCCTCCTCTTCTCCTAGCAGAACTGGAAGTTGGCCATCACCTCTACTGGCACCTGGGCAAATTTACGGTTCATGGCCAGGTTTTGATTGCCAGTTGGATTGCCATTGCCCTGATCTTGACGGTGGTGCTGTTGGGCACTCGTCAACTGCAGCGGGAGCCCGCTGGCTTGCAAAACTTTATCGAGTACACCCTGGAATTTGTCCAGAGCATTGCTCGCGCCCAGATTGGCGAGAAAAACTTCCGGCCTTGGGTACCCTATGTTGGCACCTTGTTCCTGTTTATTTTTGTCTCCAACTGGATGGGCAATCTCTTCCCCTGGAAGTTGATTCCCCTGCCGGAAGGGGAGCTGGCTTCTCCCACCAACGACATTAACACCACTGCCGGCTTGGCGCTGCTGACCAGTATCATGTACTTTGCGGCTGGCATCAGTAAGCGGGGGCTGTCCTACTTTAAAAAGTACATCGAGCCCACGCCAATTCTACTGCCCATCAACGTCCTGGAAGATTTCACCAAGCCCCTCTCCCTAAGTTTTCGTCTGTTTGGCAACATCTTGGCAGAGGAGCTGGTGATTGCAGTGTTGGTGTTGCTGGTGCCGCTGTTGATCCCGGTGCCAGTGATGGTTCTGTTCTTGTTTACAGGAGCCATTCAGGCTTTGATCTTCGCAACCCTCTCAGCGGCTTACATTGGAGAGGCGCTGGAAGGGCATGGGGGTGGCGATCACCACGACTGACTGCTGGGGATCGTTACGGCCCCTACCCAGTTCAAGGCCCAGCTCTTCCGATCTCTCCAATGGGTTGTCGCAAGGGATCCCTTCTCTGGTAAGGTTTGTTGGGGCCGAGGGCGTAAGCCTGGAGGCCACCGACAAGGGGGGCGACCGGCTTGGATACTCAAGCTAGAGCACCTCGAAGCTCAAAACCCTGTTGTAACGACAAGGAGCATCTTGCTATGGCTATGGATCCGTTAACCTCTGCTGCTTCTGTTTTGTCTGCTGCTCTGGCCATTGGTCTGGGATCCCTGGGGCCGGGGC
This sequence comes from Synechococcus sp. H70.1, assembly GCF_047502705.1. Classification (NCBI taxonomy): domain Bacteria; kingdom Bacillati; phylum Cyanobacteriota; class Cyanophyceae; order Synechococcales; family Synechococcaceae; genus Synechococcus; species Synechococcus sp. H70.1. The sequence continues at coordinate 10,045 of NZ_JANSIV010000010.1, read as the reverse complement.
TGGGCCAAGGGAATGCCGCTGCTGCTGCTATGGAGGGGCTGGCCCGCCAGCCAGAGGCGGAAGATAAGATCCGCGGCAACCTGTTGGTCAGCTTGGCCTTCATGGAAGCTCTGACGATCTACGGCTTGGTGGTGGCCCTGGTGCTTCTGTTTGCCAACCCCTTTGCCTCTTAGTGCCGTTGTTTTGGGGGGCAGTCCGGATGCCGGCTTGCCCCCAGATCTTGCTTTGTCTCAGAATTCCGTTTTTGTCGGTGGGGCCCCATGATCTCCTCAACCCTTTTAGCTGTCGAGGCCGCCGAGAAAAATGGCCTCTTCGATCTGGATGCCACCTTGCCCATCATTGCCGTTCAATTCTTGTTGTTGGTAGCCGTGCTCAACTCTCTCTTCTATGAGCCGGTTACTCGGGTTATCGACAGCCGCAACGACTACATCCGCACCACTCAGGCGGAAGCCCAGGAGCGGTTGGAGAAGGCCACGGCTCTAGCCCAGGAGTACGAGGCTGAGATTAGTCGAGCCCGCCTCCAGGCACAGGAAGTGATGGCCGAGGCGGAAGCAGCTGCGGCGCGCATTCGTGCGGAGAAGTTGGCAGCGGCTCAGGCGGAGATCCAAGCCAAACTGGAAGCGGCGCGGCGGCAGATTGAGCAGGAAAAGCAGGCGGCCCTTGAACAACTGCAGCAGCAAGTGGATGCTATTGCTGCCCAGATCACCGAGAAGTTGCTAGGCAGCGTCCGTTAGGTAGTCAATTTCCTAGGGAGTAGTTTGTGATGCTGGTGTGCAGCTGGATGTCCGCTTGGCTCCTAGCCGTTGCTGAGCCGGTAGTGGAAGCCGCCGGGGTGTCGATCCTGGAGGCAATTCTGGAAAGCAATCTGGTCAACATTGCCATCATCTTGGCTTTGCTGTACGTTTTGGGCCGCCGAGTGGTGGGGGAAGCGCTGGCAAAGCGGCGGGAAGGCATCCTCGAGGAACTGCACCAGGCGGAGCAACGCAAGCAGGAAGCCATCACGAGGTTGGCGGAGGAGCAGCAAAAGCTGGCGCAGGCCCAGCAGGAAGCAGAGCGCATTCGCCGCGAGGCGGAGGTTAACGCGGAAGCTCGCCGCCAGGAGCTGTTGCAGCAGGTGGAGCAAGAGATCGAGCGGCTGCGCGCCAGAGCGGCAAGGGATCTCGCTGCTGAGCAGGAGCAAATTCTCCAAGAGCTGCGCCGCCAAATTGTGCGCCAAGCTCTGAGCAAGGTGGAGCAGGAGCTGCCGCAGCACCTCAATGAGGAGATTCACCATCGCCTAATTGAGCAAGGGATCCAAATGATCGCCCGCTAGCCGAAAAGGAGAAATAGAGACCTATGATGACTAGAAAAATGACCCTCAGGCTGGTGGATCCCTACGCCGAAGCCCTACTGGCTCTGGCTTCTGGGCAAGGGCTGCTGGACACCTTTACCGCCGATATTCGTTTCCTTGCTGCCGTTTTGCAGGCCACGCCGGAGCTGGGCGAGTTTCTCGCTAGCCCTCTGGTTAAGGCGGAAGCCAAGAAAAAACTCCTGCAGCAGGTGTTTGCCCCTCAGATCCACCCGCTGCTGCTCAATGCTCTTCAGTTGCTGACCGACCGCCGCCGCATCATGTTCCTTGAGGCTCTCTGCCGGCGTTTCCTAGAGCTGCAGCGGAAACTGCAAAACATTGTCCTAGCTGAGGTAACCACCGCCGTGCCCTTGACGGAGGCCCAGCAGCAACTCCTCCGTGAGCGGGTGAAGGACTTCACGCAAGCTAGCGGCGTAGAGCTCCAGATTAGCCAAGATCCCACAGTGCTAGGCGGAGTAATCCTCAAGATTGGATCCCAGGTCATTGACCTCAGTTTGCGCGGCCAGTTGCGCTCGCTGGCCCTGCGGTTGGTTTAAGTTTTCTTTTTAGATCCCCTTCCACTTCCCTGAGAGGACTGCCATGCCTACCATTCGCCCAGATGAGATTAGCACCATCATCAAGCAACAGATCGAACAGTACAACCGGGAGATGCAGGTCTCCAATGTCGGCACAGTCCTACAAGTAGGAGACGGCATTGCCCGAATCTATGGCTTGGAGAAGGTGATGGCCAGTGAGCTGCTGGAGTTTGAGGATGGCACTCTGGGCATTGCTCTCAACCTAGAGGAGGACAACGTCGGCGCCGTGCTGATTGGCGACGGCCGCAGGATCCAAGAAGGATCCACCGTCAAAGCCACGGGTAGAATTGCCAGCATTCCGGTGGGGGAAGCCCTGCTGGGCCGCGTGGTTGATCCCCTGTGCAATCCCCTCGACGGCAAAGGACCGATTCACTGCACCGAAACTCGCCTCATTGAGTCCCCCGCTCCCAGCATTATTGATCGCCGCTCCGTGTATGAGCCGCTCCAAACCGGCATCACTGCCATCGATGCCCTGATTCCTATTGGGCGGGGACAACGGGAGCTCATCATCGGCGACCGCCAAACTGGTAAGACCACCCTTGCTGTCGACACCATCCTCAACCAAAAAGGCCAGGATGTCATTTGCATCTACGTGGCCATCGGCCAGAAGCAGAGCAACATCGCCCAGGTGGTGAACATCCTCACCGAGCGGGGGGCAATGGACTATAGCATTGTGGTGGCTGCCGGCGCCGACAGCCCGGCCCCACTGCAGTGGCTAGCTCCCTACTGTGGGGCCACCATTGCTGAATACTTCATGTACCAGGGTAAGCACACCCTGGTGGTCTACGACGACCTGTCCAAGCAGGCAGTGGCCTACCGCCAAATGTCGCTGCTGTTGCGCCGTCCACCTGGCCGGGAAGCCTATCCGGGAGATGTGTTTTACTTGCACTCGCGGCTATTGGAGCGGGCGGCTAAGCTCAACAGCCAGTTGGGTGAGGGCTCCATGACAGCCCTGCCAATTGTGGAAACCCAGGCCAATGACGTATCGGCCTACATTCCCACCAACGTTATTTCCATTACTGACGGCCAGATCTTCCTGGAGTCAGATCTGTTCAATGCCGGCATTCGCCCTGCCATCAACATCGGGATCTCCGTCAGCCGCGTTGGCTCGGCGGCCCAAACCAAGGCTATGAAGAAAGTGGCTGGCTCGCTGAAGGTGGAACTGGCGCAATATCGCGATCTAGAAGCCTTTGCCCAGTTTGCCTCCGACTTGGATGAGGCCACCCAAAAGCAACTGGCCCGCGGTCAAAGGCTGCAGGAGATCCTCAAGCAGCCGCAGTACTCGCCGCTGTCTCTGGATCAGCAAGTGGCCATTATCTACGCGGGGACGCAGGGCTACCTGGACGACATCCCGCTGGAGAAAGTCTCCAGCTTCAAGCAGGGCTTGCTGTCCTACTTGAGCACCGCCCATCCCAAATATGGCGAGATTGTCCTCTCCACCAAGCAGCTTACTGAGGAAGCGGAGGAGATCCTCAAAACCGCCATCGCGGAGTTCAAGCAAAGCTTTGTGGCGAAGGCGGCCTAACGGAAGTTACCCCAGCAAGAGGGACTGGTTATGGCAAAGCTAAAGCGGATTCGCGACCGCATCAAGGCAGTGAAAAACACCCGCAAAATTACGGAAGCCATGCGCCTGGTGGCGGCAGCGCGGGTGCGGCGGGCCCAGGAGCAGGTGATGGCCAGCCGTCCTTTTGCCAATCGCTTGGCCCAGGTTTTCTATCGGCTGCAGACACGGCTGCGGTTGGAAAATGTCGAGCTACCCTTGCTAAAGCAGCGCCCTGTTGAAACGGTGGGCTTGCTGGTGGTGGCTGGGGATCGAGGCCTATGCGGTCCTTACAACGCCAATGTTATTAAGCGCACTGAGGAGCGAGTGCGCGAGCTGCAGGAAACGGGGCAGCGGGTGCAGTTCTACCTAGTGGGCCGCAAGGTGGTGCAGTATTTTCAGCGGCGCTCTGCCCCTATCGCCAAGACCTACGTGAATCTGTCCCAGATCCCCACTGCCGCTGAAGCTGCTCAAATTGGGGATGAGCTGCTCTCCGCTTTCCTCTCCGAGAAGGTGGATAAGGTGGAGCTCATCTACACTCGCTTTGTCTCGCTGATTAGCTCCCGGCCAGTGGTGCAGTCGCTGCTTCCTCTGGATCCCACGCGCCTGGCTGCTCGCGACGATGAGATTTTTAACCTGTTGGTGCGGGGGGGAGAGTTTGTGGTCGAGCGCAGCAAGATCGTCGCTCCTGTCTCTGCCCCGCCACCGGACATGATCTTCGAGCAGGATCCCGTGCAAATCTTGGATGCGCTCCTGCCCTTGTACATGAACAATCAACTCCTGCGAGCTTTGCAGGAGGCAGCAGCCAGCGAGTTGGCGGCGCGGATGACAGCCATGAGCAATGCCAGCGATAACGCCACTGAGCTCATCCGTACCCTCAGCCTTGCCTACAACAAAGCCCGGCAAGCAGCGATTACCCAAGAGATCCTCGAAGTGGTAGCAGGTGCTGAAGCCCTGTAGGAGCCTACGCCGAGAAGCCCAGATTACGCCGCTGAGCCATTTGCGAGCTGAGCAGGATGACGGGTAGGATCCCTACGAAAACAATTGCCAAAGCAGGGGCACCGGCCTCGGCAAGGCGCTCGTCGGCCGCTAGGCGGTAGGTGTGGACGGCTAGGGTGTCGAAATTAAAGGGGCGCAGCACTAGCGTCGCCGGCAGCTCCTTCATCACATCTACAAACACCAGCAGCATTGCTCCTAGGATCCCGCCTCCCATTAGGGGGAGGTGCACCCGCCACAGGGTACCTAGGGATCCCTCCCCTAAACTGCGGGCTGCCTCGTCTAGACTGGGGGGAATGCGCAGCAGGGTCACCTCAACGGTGGCCAAGGCCACTGCCAAAAAGCGCACCAGATAGCCAAACACGAGGGCAGCAATGGTACCGCTGAACACCGGCCCGGGTGACTGCTGCAGCAGCACCTGCCGCAAGTAGCTCAGTAGGTGATCCAGTTGCCCCAGGGGAATTAAAACCCCTACGGCAATTACTACTCCAGGCAAAGCATACCCCAAGGAAGCCAGCCGCACCGCTAGCCCCAGGCCCCAGGCCGATCCCCGCTGTAGTCGCAAGCCGTACAGCACCACTACTGACACCGAAACGGCAATCACCGCTGTAATCGTGGCCAGAAGGAAGCTGTTCTGGGCGTAGCTCCAAAAGCGGTGGTGCAACTCCCCCTGGCGCAGAGTCATCTGGAGGAGGATGAGGGCAGGGACGACAAAGCCCAGCCCAATGGGGAGCCCACAGGCTAGCCATGCTCCTAGAGCGCGGATTCCTTGGAGGCGGTAACGGGTTGGCGTGGGCCTGAAGCCTTGGCGATAGTAACGCGCCCGCCGGCGGGAGAACTGCTCCAGGCCCCTCAGCAGCAATACCCACAGCAACAGCAGCGCCGAGAGCTGAGCTGCTGCCACCGGATTGCCCAGCGCCGTCCAGGTACGGTAGATGCCGGTGGTCAAGGTATCGACGCCAAAATAGCTAACTGTGCCGAAGTCATTCAGGGTCTCCATCAAGGCCAGCAGACAGCCGGCCACGATCCCCGGTCGGGCCAAGGGCAAGGCCACCCGGAAAAAGCTGGCCCAGGGTCCGTAGCCCAAGGAGCGGCTCACCTCCAAACAGGCCACCGACTGTTCCTGGAAGGCCAGCCGTGCCGAGAGATACACGTAGGGGTAGAGGGTGAGGACGAGCAGCAGGATCGCTCCCCACAGGGAGCGAATGTTGGGGAACCAGTAGTCGCCGATCCCCCAGCCGGTAACGCGCCGCAGCCAGATCTGGAAGCCGCCGGTTACCTGCAAGAAGTCGGTGTAGGCATAAGCCAACACATAGGTGGGCGCCGCTAGGGGTAGCACCAGCATCCACTCCAGCCAGGCCCGCCCCCAGAATTCGCACATCGTCACCAGCCAGGCGGTGCCGCTGCCCACCAGGATGACTCCCACTCCCACCCCTACCATCATCAGCAGACTGTTGCGCAGGTACAGCCCCAAGACCGTGTCGGCCAGGTGCTCCCAAACCTGCCGTTCATCCGCAAAGAGGCTGAGGAGAACCGTGAGGATGGGAACGAGGATGAGACCGCTGAGAGTTAGGGTCAGAAGCGTCCATCCGCTCAGAGGTGGGAAGCGGATGTTTTGTAGAAATTTGCTCAACAGCTTTAGCCTAGTTCGTGTGTGCATCTCAATAAAAACCTCAGCAAGCTCTAACGAAGGGATCCTCTAGGGAACTCCGCCCTTTAGCAGCCAGGTTCTCTTTCAGAACAAGCTCTTCGGCAGTTTAACCAAATAGGCAATGTTCTGGTCTTGCTGGTTTTCTAGGTAGGGCATCGTTTTCTCTCTTCTAAAGAACAACCAATTCCTCTAGCTTATCGTGCCCTTGACCAGGCGGTTGTTTAGGCCGAGGTCAAAAACATCGGCAGCACCAGAAATGTTAATGTAGATGGCCAGCTCCCGAGGTTTTACCATCCTGCTTGAGGACTAGGAAGGTCGCATTTTTACTTGCAGCCAGGCCTGTTCTCTCTAGAGGATAGAGAAACCTCTAGAAAGACCTAAGGGTCCTTGAGCCGCCCTAGAGCATAAATGCTTGGCCAAAAACTGTCAAGCTGATTCACGTTTGTGGCTCAAGCAATGGGAGGCTGCACTTGGGATCTACTTCCAACCAGCCCGATCCATCACTCTCAAGGCCTCAGGAGTAACGCGGCCAATGCTGGCGGCGTTGATTGTGTCCTCCTTGAAGGTGCCAAAGCTGGCCACCACCGAGTCGATCTCCGCACCCGGCAGCACCGGGTATTCGTTGTTGCTTTGGGCAAAGATGGCCTGCGCTTCTGGGCCGGAGAGGAACTCCAGAAACTGGATGGCTGCCTCTTTGTTGGGAGCCGTTTTCAAAATCCCAGCGCCGCTGATGTTGACGTGAGTGCCGCGATCCTGTTGGTTGGGAAAGAAGACGCCGATTTTCTCCGCTACGGCGCGATCTTCAGGATTGTCGGATTTAATCAAACGCGCCAGGTAGTAGGTGTTGGCCAGGGCCACGTCTCCCACGCCAGCAGCCACCGCTTTGATTTGATCAATGTCTCCCCCCTCGGGCGGGCGGGCAAAGTTAGCCACCAAGCCCCGTGCCCACTTTTCCGTCTCCGGGATCCCGTGCGCCAAGATGAGGGAAGCCGTCAGAGATTGGCTGTACACATTGCTGGAGGAGCGGGTGAGCACCTTGCCCCGCCACTTGGGGTTGGCCAGATCTTCGTAAGTGGAGAGCTCCTTGGGATCCACCTTGTCTTTGTTGTACATAATTACCCGCGCCCGCTTGGTCAAGCCAAACCAGTAGCCTTCCGGATCCCGCAGGGATTCTGGGATGTTCCTAGAGAGCGTCTCCGACTGGATAGGTTGAAACAAGCCTTCGTTTTGAGCTCGCCACAGCCGGGCTACATCCACCGTCATGAAGATATCAGCGGGACTGTTGGATCCCTCGCTGCGGAGGCGCTGAGCAATCTCATCGGCGTTGCCCTGCACCCAGTTCACCCTAATGCCTGTTTTCTGTTTGAAAAGTTCGTACAATTTCTCATCAGTACTGTAGTGCCGGGAGGTGTAGAGGTTTACCTCCCGGTTGGCACCGCGAGCTGAACGTCCCAGAGAGCCTACTGCCAAAGCTACAGAGCCCAGTACGGCTCCGTTAACCAATTGCCGTCGTGATAGGCGCATACCTAACCCCTAAACTCAAAAAAATCTCAACAAAGACTGCTAAACTGGCTCCAGCGGCAGTGCTGGCGGCCACGAAAGGGCTTGAAAAGCCTATTCCCTAGAAGCCGGACGCCCCTGGTAAGCCTCGGCTTCCCAGAGCTTTGCTAGTCCAAGCTTATTGAGAGTCTCTATCAGGAGCCTCAGGCTAGGGCAATGATAAGGGATCTCAAGTACTGAGTCAAGCTCTTGGAAGCTATTCTCATCTAGGCTTAAAGCCCCCCTAGAGGCCAGCTTACGAACTCCCTCGCCGGGTGGGGGAGTTATAGCTGCGGCAGATGGGGCAGGTGGAGCGTAAAGGTTGTCCAGCCGGCGGCGCTGCTCACCTCGATGGATCCCCGCAACTGATCCACCATCTGCTTCACCAAGGCCAAGCCCAAACCCGTGCCCCCTTCCTTCCAGGGATCCTTACTGGGAATGCGGTAAAAGCGCTCAAAGATGCGCGTCAGCTCCTCGGCAGGGATCTCTTGGCTGTTGCTGACCTGGATGCGGCTTTGACGATTTTCCGTTTCAATTTGCAAGTGGATGGATCCCTGGGCTGGGGTGTATTTGACGGCATTGTGCAAAAGCTCGCGCAGGATCCTGCTCAACAGCAAGGGATCCGTCGTGAGGCTGCTTTCGAGGGGGACACTGGCGTGAAAGCTCTGCCCCTTGGCGTGGGCCCGCTCCTCGGTAACGGTCAGTAGATCCCCCAGCAGCTCCTGCCAGGTGAGGGCTTGCACCTCCAGAGCGTAGGCCCCCGCCTGCAGGCGCTGCAGATCCAGCAGGTCGTTGATGAGCTCGATTTCCCGCTGGCATTCTCGCTCGGCAATGCTTAGATATTGAGCTCGCTTTTCGGGGGAGGGAGCCATCTGCAGCATCTTCAGAGCCATCTTTAGGCTGGCCAGGGGGGTGCGCAGCTCGTGGCTGACGGTGCTGATAAAGTCATCTTTGAGACGGTTAAGCCGCTCCAGGGCTTGCACCTGCTCTTGGGCAGCTTGGAACAGGCGCGCCTGGCGCAGCCCAATGGCGCATTGGTTGGCCACTTGCTGGATCAGTTGGATCTCCTGGTTGTCAAAAGGACGTGCAGCCGAGCGAGAAATCCACAGATCCCCTAGCACCTGGCCTTTGTCTAGCAAGGGACAAGCCATCACCACCTGGCGGTTTTCTGGAGCCGTCCCTGAGAAGCAAAATAGACAAAGCTGTCCTCTGAGCAGTTGCCGGTGAATGTCGTCGTAGGGCCCTCCCACTAGGGGTAGAGAAACGTTCAGGTGGGAAGCGGAGCGGGGGCAATACTCGTAGCTGATGGTGGAAAGGGTAAGGTCGGCGTTGTAAAGACCGATATCGCAGCCATCGGCATCTAGACTCTCTCCCAGCTCGCGCACGGCGTCGCTGAGGATCTCGGCTTCGTCGAGAGAATCGCGCACGCGGTCGGTGATGCGTTTTAGGATGGCCTCAAATTGCAAAGCCCGCTCCAGCTCGGCGGTGCGCTGTTGCACCTTCTCCTCTAGCGTTTGGTTTAGGGCTTTTACCTGCTCGTAAAGCTGGGCCTGCTGCAAGGCAATGGCCAATTGCTCCGCTAGCTCTTGCAAAAGCCTGATCTCCCTCTCCTGCCAAGAACGGCTGGCGCGGCAGTGCTGCGCCACCAAGAGGCCCCAGAGCTCCTCCCCCCGCCGAATGGGGATCACCAAGTTGGCCTGAGCCTGGAAAGAGTCCAAGAGCTCCCGGTAGCAGGGATCCAAAGGGGCCGTGGCCACATTGTCGATAGCCTGCACAAAGCCCTGCTGGTACTTGCGATAGCAGGGATCCTGGCGAAAGCAAGCATCCCACACGGAGCGGCCCAAGTGGCTGGGCCAGGGATCCAGGACGGACTCGGCGGCTACAAACCCCCCCATGCCCTCCTGCAACTGGTAGATCATCACCCGATCCACCTGGAGAAACTCTCGCACTTCCGCCGCCGTGGTTTGCAGGAGGGGCTGCAAGTCCAGCTTCTCGCGGATCCGGCGCAGCAGGGATCCCAGAAGTCTTTCTCGCTCTGCCTCTTGCCGCAGCAAATCCTGGGCTTCTTTGAGAGGGGTTATATCCACAGCAATGCCGCAAATGGCATAGGGATCCCCTTGCCAATCCCGCAGGGCAAACTTGGTGATCCACGTTTCTTGCTTTTTGCCGTCTCGACAAATGGTGCACTCATAGCTGATGGGAGCGGGAGACTGGATGGCCCTTTGATCTCCCTTGCGGAACTCCAGAGCTTCCTCTGGCGAGAAGAACTCCGTATCGGCCTTGCCGAGAACTTCTTCTGGGAGTTTACCGTTTTTTTGCAGGTAAGCTTGATTGACCTGTAAGTAGCGGCCCTGCAAATCTTTAACAAAGATGGGAAAAGGGATCCCGTCGAGGAT
>NZ_JANSIV010000009.1:0-12950 GCF_047502705.1 Synechococcus sp. H70.1 | reverse complement strand
CGTCTCAGCGCTGTCCGTTCGCGTCAGCGGGACGGAGTCCTTAGTGCGGTGCTGTCCACAAGGAGTGGGCAGAGCTAAGTAACCGTTACCATGTCTGTTCTGCCTGTGGGTTTGCGATACCGCGGGACAGGGGGACGGTGATGGTACTGTACAACGTTGCCGCTAATCGGCAACCGGGGTTGGGAACCAGCCTCGTGAGTCTTGGATGCTTCAGCTCTACTTCAGAGACCCGGTACACGGGATCTATGAAGCAACTGGGGCAGAGGAAGAGACAAAAATCTCACCGTCAAGCGGATGGGGAAACCCCACCCGCCTGCGCGGTGGGGTAGTTCATACAGACTCAGGGAGGAGCTCCGGCAGCGGCACCCCCGTTCCCCCCAGGCCACAGTAGCCGCGTGGGTTTTTGGCCAGGTACTGCTGGTGGTAGTCTTCGGCGTAGTAGAACTCTGGAGCCTCCAAGATCTCAGTGGTGATCCGACCGTAGCCGTGGGCGCTCAAAGCCTGCTGGTAGAGATCGCGGGTTTTTTCCGCCAGCTCCCGTTGGGCTTGGGAGTAGACGTAGATGCCGGAGCGATACTGGGTGCCCACATCATTGCCCTGGCGCATCCCTTGGGTGGGATCGTGGTTTTCCCAAAACACCTTTAAAAGCTGCAGGTAGCTAATCTGGCTGGGATCGTAAACCACCCGCACCACCTCATTGTGGCCAGTCAAGCCGGTGCAAACTTCCTCATAGGTGGGGTTGGGGGTATACCCGCCCGCATAGCCCACGGCAGTGGTAAACACTCCGGGCAACTGCCAAAACTTGCGCTCGGCTCCCCAAAAGCAGCCCATGCCGAACATGGCCAGCTCCATGCCCTCGGGAAAGGGAGGCTTTAGGGGCGTGCCCTTGACGTAGTGCCGGTTAACGATTGCCATTGGCTCGGAGCGGCCCGGCAAAGCCTCTTCCGGCGTGGGCAGGGTCAGTTTCTTGCTCAGTTTGCCAAAACCAAAGAGCGCCATGGCGGTAGCCCGATACATTCGTTAACACCTACCAGCCTAGCGCAGGTAGCCGCTCTTGTCTCAGGGAAGGATTGGCAAGGAGCGGCTTGGGGATTTTAGACTGCCAGCTCTACAACCACAGGGGCATGGTCGCTGGGCTTCGGTAACCGCCGCGGCTCAAGGTCAATCCAGCAGGCAATAGCCTTGTCCTGAAGCAGAGGGGAAAGGTAAAGGTGATCAATGCGCCAGCCGCGATTCTTCTGAAACCCTCCGGCCCGGTAGTCCCACCAGCTAAAATGGCCGGGATCCGGGTTAAACTTGCGGAAGGCATCCTCAAACCCCAAAGCCAGGATCTCCCGCAGGGCCTGCCGCTCCGGCTCCGAGGCCATGATTTCTCCGGCTTTGCTGGGATCGTAGATATCCCGATCTTCCGGGGCAATGTTGAAGTCACCACAGAGAAGAATCGGCTGCCCTTGGTCGAGGGCCAGCTGGAGGTACTCTTTCAGGCAGGCCAGCCAGCGCAACTTGTAGGCGTACTTGTCAGATCCCACCGCCTCGCCATTGGGCACATAGAGGTTGAGGATGCGGATGCCGCGGTAGAGGCCGCCGATAAGCCGCTTTTGCTCGTCCAGCTCTGCTGCTGTCGGCAGCAGGGCCCCAAAGCCGCGCTCTACTTTTTCCGGCACCTCCCGGCTGATGAGGGCAACGCCGTTGTAGGCTTTCTGCCCGTACACCTCCACATGAAAGCCCCGCTCTTCGAAGGCGGCCCGGGGAAAGTCTTCATCCACCACCTTGGTCTCTTGCAGGCAGAGCACATCCAGGGATCCCTGCTTGTCCAACCAAGCCAAAACCTGAGACAGGCGGGTGCGGATGGAGTTGACATTCCAGGTGGCTACTTGCATCCCAGAAGGTTCTCTTAGACCACAAGTTGAGCTAGGCCCAAGGGGCGGATCCCTTGCGGCGAAACCTCGACCCGGTAGGGCAGCACCTCAACCCCCGTTTGCAGGGCCTGGTAAAACAGACGGGCATAGCGGGGATCCCGTTCTGCCCCGGGGGCAAACTCGGTGCAATCGGCGCGGTTAATCCAATACAGCAGCAGAGCCCGCTGCCCTTGCCGGCGGATCTGGATCAAATCTTCCAGGTGTTTTTGGCCGCGAGTTGTCACTGTATCCGGGAAGAGGGCGCGGGATCCCACCGCCCAGGTGGTGTTTTTAACCTCTAGGTAGGCCAAGCCAGAGTCTCCCCTGAGCAAGAAGTCGATTTTGCTTCTGCCGCAGGTGACTTCCCGTTGCCAATGGGAAAATCCCGCCAATTGGGGAAACCAGCCGCGTTCCAGCCCCCATTCCACCAGGCGATTGGGGAGGCCAGTGTTGATCCCTACCCACACCTCCCCTACTTGGATCATCTCCCAGGTGTAGGCCAGCTTGCGCTGGGGATGGGGGTGGTAGGAGAGGTACACAGCTGCCCCCACCTGGCAGACTCCCGTCATCGGGCCAGTGTTGGGGCAGTGAGCGGTTACCTGTTGCCCGTCCTCTAGTTCCACCTCCGCAAAGAAGCGTTTGTAGCGGCTGCGCAACACCCCTTTGTGGAGGGGAGTGGGGAAGCGATAAGAGAGCAGACCTCCCCGCCCAGGCTCGGCTAAGTATTTTTCTTTAGGATTTTGGAAGTCTTCCAGGGGGAGGTGATCTTCTACGCTAGGGTAATGGCGTAAGCTAGGGCCCTGCTGTGCCAATGCCTTGCCCTCCTGACCCTTGGCAATATTCTACTTTCTCTACCCCTTTGCCAAAACTTGGAGAAGAAAACTCGAATGTTGCGTCTTGATCCTGAGCCTGGCTTTCAACTTCCGGAGCCTTTCCAGGACAACCGCGGGCGCGTAGCCATCTTCATTGACGGGGCCAACCTCTTCTATGCTGCCCTGCAGATGGGCATTGAGATTGACTACACCCGCCTCCTGAAGACGCTCACCGGTCGTTCTCCCCTTTTGCGCTCCTTCTTCTACACCGGCGTTGATCGCAACAACGAAAAGCAGCAGGGGTTTTTGCTCTGGATGCGCCGCAATGGCTACCGGGTGGTTACCAAAGAGCTAACCCAGCTCCCGGATGGATCCAAGCGGGCCAACCTAGATGTGGAGATTGCCGTGGACATGTTGTCGCTGGTGCGCTGGTATGAGACAGCGGTGCTGGTGAGCGGCGACGGCGACTTGGCCTATGCCGTCAATGCCGTTAGCTATCAGGGAGCACGGGTGGAGGTGGTTAGCCTGCGCTCCATGACCAGTGATCAACTCATCAACTTGGCGGATCGCTACATCGACCTAGAATCCATCAAGGACTACATTAAGAAGACCAACCGACCTTCCTACCTCTACCGAGGAGGGCTCAGCAACGACGAAGAGGACGAGGGGTAGTTTGCCGCCAGCCCCCTGGCCCGGGGGAAAGCGTTACGGCGATGGCCAAGAAAAGGGGATTCAAGTCCCGTCCCTCCGGCGGCGCTGTTGGCTTGCGTGGGCTGGAGCAAGCCGGTAGGGGGGGAGGAGGTCAAGAACTGGCCGGGATCCCTTGCAACAGGTAAACGGGGTTGAGGGGGGCAAAACGAGTGCCCTCCGCCAGGGCTGTTGAGCGGGAGATCTGGACATGCTCCAGCCGCACCTGCCAGCCCCGTGAGCGCAGCCACTGTAGAGCTTCGCTGCAGGTTTCCAGGGTGGCGAAGTTGGCCACCAGGATTCCCTCAGGCCGCAAGCGGGCCGCCACTACGGGCAGGAGCTGGGGGATCCCTTTGCCACCTCCCCCCAGCAACACCCGATCCGGATCCGGCAGGTCAGCCAGCGCCTGGGGCGCTGCCCCCGGGATCACGTGCAGGTTCTCCAGGCCGAAGCGTTGGCGGTTGCGCTGGATAAGACAAATGCCCGTGGCATTGCGCTCAATGGCATAGACCTGGAGCTGGGGCGAGAGGCGGGCAATCTCTACAGCCACCGAGCCGGTGCCGGCCCCAATGTCCCAAACTACTCCCTGCCGCGGCAGCTGCAGCGCCCCCAGGGTGAGGAGGCGGATGGGCTGTTTGGTGATTAGGCCGGGCTGGTCGGGAAAGGTGTGGAACTGATCGTCGGGGATCCCGACTAGGGGCCAGCGACGGGGATCCGGTTCCGACTCAACGCGCTGCAACACTACCAGGTTGGGGCTGGGGAAGGTGGAGGCTTTCCCTGCAAGGAGGGGCACAATCTGCTCCTGGGGGGATCCCAGTTGGCTGCATACCCAGGCCTGGTAGCGCACTGGCAGCTGCAGGTCGGCAATGAACTGGGCTAGGCCGGCTGGCGTGTGCTCGGGATCGGTAAGCACCACAATCACAGGGGATCCCTGTTTGAGAACGGGTTCCAACAGCTCCATTCCCCGTCCGTGCAGGCTGAGGATGGTGGCCTCCTGCCAGGGGATCTGCAGGCGGTTGAGGGCCAACTGCACTGAGCTCACCTGCGGGTAGAACGCCAACTGCTCCCGTGGGAAATACTGGGTCAGCAGGCGCCCAATTCCAAAAAACAGGGGATCCCCGCTGGCCAACAAAACCAGCGATCCCTGCGCTAGTTCCTTCTGCAGAAGCGGGATCCAACTTTCCACCGGTCCAGTAAGCCAGACCTTGCGAGCGGGATGGTCGGCAAAGAGCTGCAGCAGGCTAGGGGGCCCGGCCAGGGTTTGGGCTTGGGAGAGAGGCCGGATCCCCCAGGAAGCCACGGAGCCGTCCCCCGCTACGCCTACCACTGCCAGCTGAGGTGGCCGGTCAGCCATTGGGCGTTCGATAGGTGGATTGGGGGAGTGCAGACGTAGCTCCAATTCTAGTGGGTTGAGGAGGGGAGGCGGCGGGCGGCTAGCAGTAGAGCATTGACAATGGCGGCAGCCACCGGGGATCCACCCTTGCGGCCCTCCACCCGAATCTGGGGGACATCCGTTTGGGCCAAGGCTTGCTTTGCCTCCTCCACGGCCACAAAGCCTACCGGCACCCCAATCACGAGGCTGGGCCGGAGCCGCTGCGCGCGAATCTCCTCCACCAGCGCCAACAAGGCGGTGGGGGCATTGCCAACAACAAAGATGGCCTCCGGGTAGCGGCGGGCCACCTTAATCATCCCCTGAGCAGCGCGGGTTTGCCCCACTGCAAGGGGCTCCTCCACCCAGTCTAAGGCGCAGTGGAGCGGGATCCCCTGGGCCTCAAGGCCCGCTTGGATCCCGGCGGCCACCATCCTGACATCCACCACCACCGGCTGTTTTTGCCGCAGGGCCGCCAGCCCCGCCTCAACTGCCGTGGGGCTGAACACAAAGCGATCCCGCAGCTCGAAGTCAGCGGTGGCGTGGATGGCGCGGCGCACAATCTCATAGGGGATCCCCTGCCAGGGGTGGGGACCGATCTCTTGGTCGATCTGGCGAAAGCTGGCCGCCGTAATGGGGTCTATCCAGCCTGTCTCCTCGCTCATCTCAAGGCACCCCGACGCAGTCGCTATGATGGGTCTATCCACTCTAGCAGTGGGGCTTTTGTTGTTAACTTGCTCCTCCCCTAGACTTGAAATGCCCTCTCCCCCCCAAGCAGCTGACACCAGGGATCCCCTCTCGGGCTTGCCTCGCTATGGCCATTCCCAAACTTGGGTCTGGCGGGGCTGGCCCATTCACTTCACCTACACTCCTAGTCGCGCTCACACCCCCACTGGCCAGGTAAACTTGGTGGCGGCGCCGGCCCTTCTAATCCATGGCTTTGGAGCTTCGGTAGGCCACTGGCGCCACAATATCATCCCCCTGGGAGCGCAGCGCTCTGTCTACGCCCTCGACTTGCTGGGATTTGGGAAAAGCGCCAAGCCGGAGATCGCCTACAGCGTTGACCTGTGGGTGGAGCAGGTGTACGAGTTTTGGCACGTCCACATCCAGCAGCCCCTGATCCTGGTTGGCCACTCCCTGGGCGGGCTGGTGGGGGTGATTGCCGCTAGCCGCTATCCCCAGATGGTGAAGGGCCTGTGCCTGATTAGCTGCGCCGATGGGCCCCACCCCGAAGAGTTGCCCCCTCCCTGGGATGTCCTGGTGCGAGCCCTCTGCGAAGGGATCCTTGCCTTGCTGGGGTGCCCGCTCACCTATCCCCACCTCTTTCATTGGCTGCGGCAAACTGAGGTACTGCGGGCCTGGATCAAAAACGTCTACAAGCGGGATGAGCAGGTGGACGACGAGCTGGTGCAGATCTTCCAAGCGCCAGCTTTTGACCTGGGGGCAGCCCATGTGTTCTTGGACAGCCTCAGGGCCATCCTCTGCCGCCGCTTCGACAGCCCCAGGCGCCTACTGCCCGCCCTCAAAATGCCCATTCTCCTCCTCTGGGGTCAAGAGGATCCGGCGGTGCCCAGTTTTTTGGCGGATCAGTTCAAGCGCTGGCAGCCGGCTCTTACTTTGGTGAAGCTGCCAGGGGTAGGCCACTGTGCCCACGACGAGCTGCCCCACTGGGTCAATGCCCTCCTCAGTGAGTGGGCGGCCAGCCTGGAGACCCCTACTAGCCTGCCCCGCCGTCTGTCCAGGGATCCCTTCTTGGCCTAGCTAGCCGATTGGGCCAGGAGCACCGGGAGTATGCCAGGATAAAAAGTGCCGCTTTGCGGCCTAGGGGAGGCCGCTTTCTTTTCCCGGAGCAGCAAGATGGCAGTTTACGAAGGGAATTTTGTTCAGACAGGCGATCTGCGTCTAGCCATTGTTATTAGCCGGTTTAACGATTTAATTGTGGGCAAGTTGTTGGAGGGGTGTCAGGATGCCCTGAAGCGGCATGGCCTAGATGTCAGCCCCGAGAGCCGCCAGGTGGACTACTACTGGGTGCCTGGCAGCTTTGAGGTGCCGCTGGTAGCCCACCAACTGGCCCAGTCCCGCCGCTACGATGCCATTATTTGCCTGGGGGCGGTGATCCGGGGGCAGACCCCCCACTTTGACTATGTGGCGGCAGAGGTGTCCAAGGGGATCGCGGCAGCAGGCTTCCGTACTGGGGTGCCGGTCATTTTCGGTATCCTCACGGCCGACACCCTGCAGCAGGCGCTAGAGCGGGCTGGGATCAAAAACAACAAGGGCTGGGAGTACGCCATGAGTGCCCTAGAGATGGCTACCCTTATGCGGCAGGTGGCTCCCCTTCTCCAAGAGAGCAGAAACGGCGCCAGCTCTCGCCCTCCCTTGCCTGGGCCAGCAGAAGCTCTGCAGACGGGAGCCGGCTGGGAGAGTGCTGCCTACTAACGGCGGGTAAGCCGCGTCAGCACCTCGTTGGAGCGCTGCACAAAGGCCCGCGCCGCTGCTGGGTCGAAGCTCTTCTGGGTAATCAGCGCTAGGTCATAGATGTGGTTGCAGATAAGGTTGACCAGCTCTGGATCCCGCCCCTCCTCGGCCAAAGCTTGCAGGTTTTGGATCAGGGGGTGGGCGGTGTTGAGAACTAGGGTGTGTTCTTCCAAAAACTCCATTGGCTTCTGTTGCAAGATAGCGTTCAGCTCTTGCAGCCGCCGCAGGGTTTCCGGCAGTAGGATCATGGCCGGAACCGACTCTGACTTAAGGGCCTCGGCCCTGATTTGCAGCTTTTCTTTCCCCAGCGCCTGACGGAAAAGATCCATCAGCTTTTCGCTGCGGGTTTTCTGAGTTGTGGGGTCAACAATCTCAGCAGCCTTGTCTTTATTGATCAGGGCTTCATCCAACTCCGAGTCCACCCGCTTAAATTGGATCCCTTCTTCCCGATACTCCCGCTCCAGGAAGCTGCTGAAATGGCTGTCGATCCAGCTATCTAGCATGATGACTTCTAGGCCCTGGGAGCGGTGCAGGTCGATGTAGGCACTCTGGGCTGCCTCGTCGGTGGCGTAGTAAACCCGCTTGTTCTGTTTCTCCCGCGTGCGCTCCAGGTATTCTTTGAGAGTCACGTACTCCGGTTTATCAGCAGGGGATCCGGCCACTCGGAAGATGAGAATGTCTTTGATCTGGGCAAAGAACTTGTCATTGTTCATGGCCCCAAATTTCATAAAGAGGCTGATATCTGGCCAGACCCTGACGTACTTTTCGTAGTCTTCTCTGTAGAGCTCGTTGAGGCGATCTGCCACCTTTTTGGCGATGTGATCCCCAATGCGCCTAACGGTGCGGTCGTTTTGTAAGAAACTACGGGAGACGTTGAGGGGGATATCGGGGCTGTCGATGGCGCCGCGCAAGGGCAGGAGAAACTTAGGGATAACCTCCTCACAGTTATCCTGGACAAAAACTTGGTTGCAGAAAAGTTTAACTTGACCCTTAGTGGGATCAATATCCGGGCGCAACTTGGGGAAGTAAAGGATCCCTTGCACAATGAAAGGATAATCTGTGTTGATGTGGACCCAGAAGTGAGGATCCTCCTGGAAAGGATACAGATAGCGGTAAAACTCTAGGTAGTCTTCGTCTTTAAGTTCTGAAGGAGGAATTTTCCAGAGAGGCTTTTGCCGGTTGATAACCTCTCCGTTGAGCTTGATGGGAACAGGAATAAAGTCGCAGTACTTGCGCACCAGTTCGCGGATGCGGCCTGGGTCCAAATATTCCTCACTATCGGGGGTTAGGTAGAGGGTAACAGTGGTGCCGATGGCAGAGCGTTGGGAAGATGAGAGGGTAAAATTGGGGCTGCCGTCACAGGACCATTTCACAGGGGTGCTGCCAGGCCGGTAGGAAAGGGTGTCGATCTCCACCCGCTGCGCCACCATAAAGGAAGAATAAAAACCCAGCCCAAAGTGACCAATGATGACCTGGTCCGCCCCCTTGTCCTTGTACTTTTGAATAAACTCTTCAGCGCTGGAGAAGGCCACTTGGTTGATGTATTTTTTCACCTCTTCGGCGGTCATGCCGATGCCAGTGTCGCTTACGGAGAGGGTCTTGGCCTCTTTGTGGAGCGAGATGACAATCTCTGGCTCTGGGGGATCCGTCACTTCGCCAGCCAGCTTGGCCATTTTCAGCTTGGCAATGGCATCAGCAGCGTTGGAGATCAGCTCCCGCAAAAAGATCTCGCGATCCGAATAGAGAAACTGCTTGATGATGGGAAAAATGTTCTCCGTGTGGACCGTGATAGCTCCCTGTTCCAGGACGGTCATAGGCAGGTTGCCACTTGAACCAACTTAGAACCAGCTTAGTTCCAATCTACCAAGAAAACTAAGCCTTAAGCCTCACCCTCCTGGTATACGCGGTTTGCCTTCCTAGGGCCTAGTAGGACAGCTTTGGACGCTGCTGTTTTAAACCCAGCACGCTAGCAACTGTTTTTGTGTCCCTAGCGCCAGGAGGAAAACTGGGATCCCCCTCGACAATTGGCACCCAGATCAACTGGCCCTAGAGCTGAGCTCCTCTATGCTGGCTCTGGCCCTGGTTTATCTCGAGGGCAAGCTGCTCTGCCCAATCTTGACCCAGACGAATGGTGATGTCGGAGTTGAGAACTCCCGTGGACTCCACCCGCAGCTCTCCTAGCCCAATGGCAGCGCGAACCTGCATAGCTCCCTCCCGATCCCCACTTTGGGCGAGGATCTCCGTGTGCGGCAACACCTGGGGGCTGTCTTCGACGGCAAAAGCTTGGGTGTAGCCCTGTCTAATCAGTTCTTGCACCATGCGGCGGGCCATCCCCGGCTTGCCGGTAGCGTTTTGCACAGCTATGCGCAGGTGTTGCGGCGGGATGGGGGCCACTTCTGCCTCCAGGCCAAAATGGGTGGCGGCCACACGGCGGATCCCGGCTAGATCCGGCAGCCAGTAGCTGGTGGCAAATTCTCCTGGTTGGCTGAAGCGGCCCGGCAACAGCAGGAGATCAATGCGATCCCCGCCGTAGGTGAGAAGGAACTTGGCCAAGCTCAAGACTTCTTCCCAAGTAAGGTTGGTATCCAGGTGGGTACGGACAACCTGCAAAACCTGCGGGATGCGCGGCCAGACGGCAGGGGAAAGCAGTTCCCGGCTGAGGGCCCGCAGCAGCTCCTGTTGCCGTTGCACCCGGCCGATATCTCCCAACCCCAGGTGGTCGCGGCGAAAGCGGGCAAAGTGTTGGGCCTGTTTCCCGTTGAGGCGGTGCCAGCCGGGTTCTAGGTTAATAAACAACTGCTGCGTGCGATCCACGTACTGCATGGGCTCCGGTACGTAGACCTCCACGCCACCCACTGCGTCGATTATGGCTTCCAGGGCCTCAGTATTGAGGCGGACGTAGCGGTCAATCGGGATCCCGCCCAGCAACTGGCTCACCACCTGAGCGGTTAGGGCAGGGCCTCCCACCAGGTTGGCGGCGTTGATCTTGGCCACGCCGAAGCCGGGCAAGCGCACGCGGGTGTCGCGAGGGATCGACAACACGGTAATCCGCCGCTCCTGGGGATCAAAGCGAGCAAGAAGGATGGTGTCGGAGCGGCTGTTAAAGCGTGCCACCCCCGATCCCGAGAGGGTGGGATCTGGCTTGTCGGTGCCAAGGATGAGAATGTGCAGGGACTGATCCAGGGCAGCAGCCCGCAGGGCATCCGGTCGGAAGACTGCCTGGTCCTCAGCACTTAGAGAAGGGGGGAGAACCGGACGGGGCAGCATGGCCGCCAGGAAAGCCCCTGCACAGCCGGACACCACAGCCGTAACGACCAGCAACGGCCAGAGGATCCCTTGGCGAGTAGCCTGTTGAGGAGCGGTGCGGATACGGTCGGGGCGGGGTGGGTAGTGAAAGGAATACATCAAGTCAACCCTGGCCTTGCGAGCACGTCCAGGAAGAGAGCTACTGTCTAGGTGGTGTTCCAACCACGCCAGCCCAAGGCCATGTTACCCTATTTGCAACCTCCAGAACTGTCTGGGCCTCTGGAGCTTGGGAGGGTAAGACTGCGGCAACCGCTGCTGGAGCTAGAAAAGCCAGCGATCTACCTGTGGCTAGAGGAGGTGCCCCCCTTGGAGGCGTTGCTCTCTCAGCTTGACTTGCTTTCCCTCGAGGAACGGCAGCGGGCAGAGCAACTGCACCTGTTGGAGGATCGGCGCCGTTTCCTGGCTGGTCGTCTGTTGCTGCGAACCTTGCTCAGCCGCTACACTGGCATTCCGCCCCAGGACATCTCCCTTGACCGCACGGCTAGCGGTAAGCCCTATTGGCGGGATCCACCCCTACCGCTGCAGTTCAACCTCAGCCACTCCCAGCAGGGGATCCTGGTGGGCTTGACGCTGCAGCGTCGAATTGGTGTGGACTTGGAGCAGATCCGACCCGTGCCTTATTGGCAACGCATTGCCCAGCGCTATTTTTCCGCCGCTGAGCAAGCCCACCTCCTTGCCTGCCCACCGCCAGAGCGGGACGCAGTTTTTTTGCAGATGTGGACCCAAAAAGAGGCTCTCCTGAAAGCCATGGGCGTGGGTCTGGCTGGTGCCAGAAGGCTGGCCAGGGATCCCGATCCCGCCTGGCTAGTCTTGCCTCTCCGGGTTGCCGAGGGCTACGTTGCGGCTGTAGCCATGGAACAAGGCAAGGAAAGCGCTGCAGCGGCACCCCCCACTCTGTGGCTTAGTCAAGGGCTGCAGGGCGCAAGCCAGGAGCTGGTGGCAGTCCAGCCCGCTGCCAGGGCAGGTCTCCCGTCTTTCTCTTGAGCTGCTATCTTGGGGTTTCCAGGGTGTTGGTTAGTAGGGGTTATGCTGCGTGGGCTGCGCTATCTCCTAATCCTGAGCTGCTGTCTGTGGATGTTGAGTGGCGGCCTCCTTTGGCCGGCCTGGGGGCGGGATCTGTCACGGCAAACGCCGCAGGACAAAACGGTTGAGCTGGGCACGGCCGACAACCAGTTGGTGTTTGTGCCTAAGGAGCTTTTTTTTCGCAACGGCAACCTCTACCGGTTGCGTTTGAGCAATCCCAGCCAATTGAAGCACTACTTCAGCGCCAAAGACTTTGCGGATGCTGTTTGGACGCGCAAATTGGAGGTGGCTGGGGTAGAAATTAAAGGGCAGATCCGAGAAATTGAGCTCAAGCCAGGCGCGGCAGTGGAGTGGCAGTTTATCCCCCTCAAATCTGGGGTTTACTCCCTGGTTTGTACGATCCCTGGCCACGCTGAAGCAGGCATGATTGGCCAGATTACCATTGGTGACTAGGCGGTTCCCGGGGCTGGCCGGTTAAAGAAGAGGCTGCCAGGCAAATTGACGAACAATCCCTTACCACCTATGGCGCAACGCTGGACGGGACAACCGCAGGCGCCGTCTGCTCGCAAAGCCCGGCCCTCCCTTTCTGAGCAACTCCTTGGCCACCTGCTGGCGCTGCTCTCCCTCACTGCTGTCCACGGGATCCGCTACTACAACGAGCCACAACTGACCGTCGGCAGTCGCTCGCCGCAGACATTTATCGCCCCTGCGGCGGCAAAGATTGAGGATGTGGAGGCCACCCAGGCGCGGCAGGCCGAGGCGCGACGGCGGGTGGTACAGGCCCTCAAGATTAACCCTGCTGCCAACGAGAGCATGCGGCAAAACCTAGAGGCCCTCCTGGCTGCAGTGGAAGCCATTCGGCAAGAGGCTGGCCCCTTGCCCTACGTTTCCGTTCAGTTGCTCTCCCTGCCTACCCAGATCTATCTGCGCCAGCTGCCATCGGAAGAATGGGAGGCCCTGCAGGCGGCAGTGCGGCAAACGGCCATCCGCACTCCCTCGACTGCTCCGCCTTTGCCGGCAAAACCCTCCGAGCGGCCAGAGCAGCTTCCCCCCGATCAGCGGGCCCGGCAAGAGCTCATTGAAGTTTGGCAGCGAGCCTGGCTGGACAGGCCGGCTCCAGAGGTGATGGATCCCTACACCCAACTGATTGCTCAGGTGGAGGCGGCCCAGCAGCGCTATCGGGCAGCCCTGCCGGCTCTGGAACAGCTCACCCCCCCTCTTCCTGCCCCAGTTCTCAACTTAACAGAGGCTGAGTGGCAGCAGCTCCAGAGTCTGAGTCGGCGGGTTTTGGAGCGGGTGCAGAAGCTCGGCATTGTGGATGGGCTACCGCGCGAAGTGCGGGCTGAAGGGATCCAAGCCCAACTGGATGAGCTGACCTTT
>NZ_JANSIV010000008.1:0-2040 GCF_047502705.1 Synechococcus sp. H70.1 | reverse complement strand
CCAATCTGGCTCAGATATTAAAAAGTGTCAAGTTTTGTGTCGAGAGCTAACAAGGTGAGGTCGACAAGGATCCCTAGCTGCTTTTGACGGCAGTCCAGACAGCGTCTACGAGACGGAGCTCCTCCTGGGACAGCACTTTGAGGTACCTCAGCCTAGCAAAGGTTGCCTCATCGGGATAGATAGCTGGGTTTTGGCGATCCTGCGGGTTAATCTTAGGTAGGGCGGCAGCATTGGGGGTGGCAAAGCGGTTGTAGTTGCTCAGTTGGGCGCCAATTTCCGGCTCCAGAAGGAAGTTGATGAAGCGGTTGGCCAGCTCCGGGTTAGGAGCTTTGGCTGGGATGGCCATCACATCTAGCCAGATGTGAGCGCCCTCGCGAGGGACAAAGTAGCCAATGTTGGGATTTTCCTCAGCAGCTTGCAGGGCATCGCCGCTGTAGACAACTGCCACGTTGGCTGTTCCAGAGACCAATTGATTTTTGCCGCCCACCCCGCCAATAAGGCCAGCGCTGCGGCGTTTGGCTTGAATTAACAGCTCCTGAATCTGCTGCAGCTCCGAGGGAACGGTAGTGTTGGGGTCAAAGCCTAGATAGAAAGCAGCCGCCGCCAGCATAGAGCGCATCTCGTCGATCATGACAAAGGGGCCGTACTGCTGCTTGGGATCAAAGATCAGCCCCCAGGAGCGCTCAAAGTTTTCCGGCAGGCGGTCTTTGCGGTAGCCAATGCCGGTGGTGCCCCACTGGTAGGGAACCGTGTAGGTGTTTTCTGGGTCAAAGGGCAAGCCGACAAACTTCTCCCCCAAGTTGCGGAGATTGGGAATCAGGGCTTTGTTGAGAGGCTGCAGCAGGCCCAGCTCCACCATGTTGGGCACAACGTAGTCCGTGGGCACGACGACGTCGTACTGGCTCACGCCGCCCCCCCGCAGCTTGGCAATCATGTCCTCGTTGGACTCGTACACACTTACCACCACGCGGCTATTGGTGGCTTTCTCAAAGGCAGTGAGAATGGCCGGGTCAATGTATTCCGACCAGATGTAGAGTTGAAGGGTTTGTTTTTGGGCAGCCGTTCTCAGGGGCCAGAAGAAAAGCAGAACCCCTAGACAGCAAAGCAAGGCAGTGGCCCTGGCGATTCCCTTTTTCATGGGCATTTTCAGAGAAGGGGCAGGAAGCTACCGGGCAGGTGGCGGTGAAGGTGTCAGGACGTCCTCGGTGAACAAAAGCCGACCTCCCCTAGCGTTGACACAAAAGCAGGTCTCAACGCCGTCCCTGCAAATTAGCAGGCCATAGACTGAGAGCAGGCTTGTCCACCCCTACGCCCTAGCCTACCACCTGAGCTTCCCCGTTGCTGCTTTCCCTAGCCGAGAATAGCAGTTGATATAGCCGCTGCTGCTCAGCGGGGTTGCAGTAGCGCTGTTGCTGCGGGGGCCAGTCCTGGAGAGCCAGCTTCTGCTGCTGCTGCAGCCAGTTTTGCAGACTTAAGTCGGCAGGTAACTTGGCCCGCAGAACTTGCAAATCGTGAAAGCGGCCCAACTGTTCCTGCAAGCCCTTGAGGGTCTTCACCCAGTCTTGGAGGGCCTCCCCGTAGAAAGGAGCAAAAAACTCTAGCTGGTAGCGCAGGCGTTTGGTAGCTTTGCGCAGGTCGTGCAGTTGTTCAGCCTGAACTTCAGTTTCCGGGAAGGCCGGGATCCGCCAGCCCGGCTGCAGGAACCAGGCAGCCAGCAAAGGGGCCAACAGGTGAGGTAAGCTCTCCTGCAGGGAAAGCTGGGCCGCAGGCCGGTAGCGAGGGGAAACCAGCCACTCTTCGCAAGCGGCCTGGAACTCAAGGAAGTCTTCCTCTGTCAAAATGCGGCGGGAGTGTTTCTCAGCTTGGGCTTGGCGCCGCTGCAGCTTTTCCCTCAGCTCCTCCAGCTCCCCCTGCTGGTCTGCCGGGATTTGCTGCCAACAGGGCTCCTGGAGGATTTCCAGTAACACGTCCAAATCCCGCTGCTGACCCAGGGTTCTGGTCAACTTTTGCAGACGTTTGGGCTTGAGTGGCTTGGGCAGG
>NZ_JANSIV010000007.1:10376-13515 GCF_047502705.1 Synechococcus sp. H70.1 | reverse complement strand
AAGCCTCTAAAACGCTACCATTGGCTGCAGCGCTAGGGATCCTCGGTGTACATCAGCGTCATCATTCCCACCTACAACCGCCTTCCCATCCTGCAGCAGTGTTTGCGGGCCTTGGCCCAACAGCAGCCTGGCCCCTACGACGGCTACGAGGTGGTGGTAGTGGATGACGGCTCCACCGATGGAACGGTGGAATGGCTGCGGAGCCAGCCCCCGGGCTTGCCGCCGCTGAAACTCTTGTGCCAAGAGCACCGTGGCCCTGCCGCCGCTCGCAACCTGGGGTTTCGCCATGCCCAGGGATCTATCATTGTCTTTATCGACAGTGACCTTGTGGTGGTGGATCACTTCCTGGCCGCCCATGCCCGGATGCTGCGGCAGCACGGCGTAACGGGCGATCCCAAGGCCCCGCAGGAGGCCAAAGTCTTTACCTACGGGCGGGTAATTAACACCTGCAACTTCCAGGATCCTCGCTCCGAGCCTTTCAAGCCCACTGACTTTTCCGCCGCTTTTTTTGCCACCGGCAATGTGGCTATCGCCCGCCACTGGCTGGAGCAGGCTTGTGAAACCCCCGCCGGCCCCTTTGACGAGCGGTTCCACCTCTACGGCTGGGAAGACCTGGAGCTGGGGGTACGGCTCAAGCGCCTGGGCTTGCGCTTGGTCAGGTGCCCCCAGGCCACCGGCTACCACTGGCACCCCCCCTTTGAGCTGCAGCAACTCCCGGCCCTCATTGAGCGGGAACGACAGCGGGGCCGCATGGGGATCCTTTTCTACCAAAAGCACCCCACCTGGGCGGTGCGGTTCATGATCCAGCTAACACCCCTGCACCAAATCCTCTGGGGCTTGCTGTCGCTAGGGGGCTGGTTGAACGAAAAGCGACTAGAACCCCTGCTGCGCTGGCTAATCCAGCGGGGGCGTTCTCAACTGGCCCTGGAGCTGTGTCGGGTTTTCTTCCTCAACTGGTACAACGTGCAAGCAGTTTATGCGGCCTACAGGCAGATAAAGCTGCGAAACAGCGGCACCCACTTTGCCTGAGCTACCAAGAGCGTCGGATAGGCCAGCTGGCCATAGTCCTTGCCCCCCCTCAAAGGCTGGCCGGGATCTGGGTCAGTAGGGCCAAGAGGCTCCCACACTGCGCCCGCCCCTTTGGCAATAGCCCACACTGCCGCCACATCCCAGATCTTCGGCGATCGCTCCACCGCCCCCAGAAGGCTGCCGCTAGCCACCGAGAGCAAGTTGTAGGCAGTACCCCCTAGCATGCGCGCCTTGCAGGGAAATTGCGGGCTAATCCAATGGCCGCTGCGGGAGCAAAAATTAAACAGTTGGTTGGGGCCGGGTGGAGCAAGGCTGGGGCGGATGGGTTGAGGACAAGCAGGATCCCGGTCGTGGCGGGCTAGGAAAGCCCCGGCTGGGGCATCCCCGGGAAACTGGGGCCAGTAGCCGTAAAAAGTCTGACGGATAGGCGGCAAATGGACACAGCCAAACACGGGCAGGCCCCAGTGCAACAACGCCAGCGAGCTACCCCAGATGGGGATCCCGTGGGCAAAATTGGTGGTGCCATCTAGGGGATCCACCACCCAGCACCACTCTTTCTCGGGGAAGATGTGGTTTGACTCCTCGCTCAAGTAGCCGTGATCTGGGTAGGCGGCGGCAATTGCCTCCTGAAAGGTTTGATCAGCCCAGTGGTCGGAAGCGGTCACTAAGCTGCCGTCTGCCTTTTCCCTGGAGCACACCTGGCCAAAGTCGGCCAAGAGCTGAGTTCCCACCCGTGCGGTTAGCTGGAGGGCAAACTCAGTTACCTCGCGCCAAAAGGGGGAGAAAGAAGGATCCATGCTCCAATCCTAGCGCCAGCCTAAGTCCAAGACCAGCGCCCAGCCGACTAGAATCGCTGATGAGTCGGCTGCAGCTGGCCTTCCTCCTCCATGAACCAGCAACTGATTGGACAACTCATCGGCAACCGCTACCGGCTACTCCGACACCTCAGCGAAGGGGGGTATGGCCATGTGTTCGAGGCAGTGGATACCCAGCTTGGCAACGAAGTGGTGGCTGTCAAGTTGCTGCGCCCGCCACCGCCGGGCATGGCGCCGGAGTACTACCAACACCTGCAGCAGCGCTTCCTGGCCGAGGCGAGGGTAAGCGCTCTCTTGGGGGAGCACCCCAACATTGTGCAGGTGCGCTCCTACGGCCTGTACCAAAACCAGCCCTACCTGGTGATGGAGTACCTCAACGCCAAACCCTACACTGGCCAGGGCTTGGACCAGGTGCTGGCGCAAGAGGGCCCTTTACCTCCTGAGCGAGTGGTGAACTTGGCTTTGCAAATTTGTTCAGCCTTGCACCATGCCCACAACTTCTACATGGATCTGGGCAAACACTCAATCTGCGGCGTGATCCACCGTGACATCAAGCCTAGCAACATCTTCGTGCAAAAAGGGCCCGATGGCAAAGAGCGGGTCAAGCTCCTGGACTTTGGCATTTCCAAGCTCCTGGGGGAGTCCTCCCGCGGCCTAACCCAAACAGGGTATTTTCTGGGCACGATGGCCTATGCTTCCCCAGAGCAAATGCGAGGGGAAAAACTGGATGCTCGCTCCGACATCTACTCCTTGGGGGTGGTGCTGTACGAGTTACTCACTGGCAAGCTTCCCTTCGAGCCTGCTACCGATACCTTGCAGGGCTGGTACCACGTCCACAACTTTCAACCGCCCCGTCCCCTTCGCGACCACCCGCTACCCTACCCTCTCCCCGAGGCGCTGGAAAAGGTGGTGCTCCGCTGCTTGGAGAAAGACCCTGCCCTTCGCCCGGCCACCGTGGAAGAGCTGGCCCAAGAGCTCCAGGCCGTCTACGGGAACAAGAGCCCGTCTCCCCAACAGGCTACTTCTAGCCTAGAGGCGGAGGAGGAAAAGCTGCGGCAAGCCGTGCGTTGGATTGAGGCAGGCGAGTACAAGAAGGCTGTCCACCTTCTCAACGACCTCATCCAGGGGGCTCCCAACGAAGCCCGCTACTATCTCTACCGCGGCCTGGCTCACCAGCGGCAGGGCCATTGGGGTCTTGCCCAGATGGACTATCAGGGGGTGCTGCGGCTGGAACCGGGCAATCCTGCGGCAGAACAGGGGCTACGCGAGGTCGAGCAACAGCTTGCTCAGGAACA
>NZ_JANSIV010000007.1:5891-10276 GCF_047502705.1 Synechococcus sp. H70.1 | reverse complement strand
CCCCAAACCTCCCCTGCCTCCTGCAGCTTCACCTCAGCTGGGCAAAGGGCTGGCCTTGGCTTGGCTGTTGGCCAATGGGGCAGCGGCTGGCAGCGGCTACCTAGGGTTGGCGGCTTTGGCCCCGCTGCTGGTTACTTTGGGATCCCTCCAAGGGGTGGTGGTTGGAGCCGGCCTCGGCCTAATCATGGGACTGCTGCAGTGGGCAGTGTTGCGGCGACGAGTCTCCTGGCAGTGGGTGCTAGCGACGCTGCTGGCCACAGCTCTCGGTTGGCTGGCGGCGGATCTCCTCCCTCTGCAGGGGGGGAGGGCAATCCCCGTCTTTGATCCAAGCGATCCCTGGCTCCAGAGGGCCCTGCTAGCGATGGCCAATCCCTGGCGCGGCTTGTTGGTAGGTCTTGGCGTGGGTGGGCTGCAAGGGATCCTGCTGACTCGGCAGGGGAAAGTGGACTGGGCCTGGCTCTTGGCAGCAGGGGCAGAAGGGGGAGGAGCGGCTCTGCTTATGGGCCTGCTGTTGGCAAGCTCGGCTTGGAACCCCTGGGGGATGCTCCTTGCGGGTCTGCTGACCTCTACTCGCCCCCTTAGCGCCCTCGTGCTTTATTGGCAAGCGGATCGAGTGGGAAAGTAGGAAGAGAGTGCCAGTGCGCCTAACGACACGAGCCACCTACAGCATCAGAGCTTTGCTGGATCTGGCGATGCTGAGCAAGGGCCAGAGGGCGTCGGTGCGGGCTATTGCCGAGCGCCAGGGGATCCCGGCCCCCTACTTGGAAAAGCTGCTCATTGAGCTACGCCAAGCCGGTTTGGTTTGCTCCCAGCGAGGGGCCCAAGGGGGCTATCGGCTGGCACGGCCGCCGCGGCGAATCCCCATTAGCGCCATCTTGGCGGCGGTGGGAGAGTCTTGGGATCCCTCAAGAGCCCCTCAAGAAAGGGCCAGCGCGGCAGTAGACTGGGTAACAGTGGCCCTCTGGGAGCGGATTGCCCAGCGGGTGCAGCAAGTGTTGGAGGAAACCACGCTCGAAGATTTGTATTTCGATGCCCGCAGTTGGCAGGCAGCCCAAAACCAGGAGGGAAAGTTTGTCGTCTAAATAGCAGCAGGATGGAAGCCTGGCTGTTTTTCCCTGCTCAGCCAACTGCTCCTCTGGTGCTAGTGGCAGCTTTGGCCCTGGACTATCTGCTGGCGGATCCCTGGGGGTGGCCTCACCCCGTGCGGGTAATGGGGGCTGTTATTGCCTGGGGCCAAGGCTGCATTCTCCAGCACTGTTCAACTCCTCTAGCCCAGCGCTGGGGCGGGGCAATTCTTACCGTGGCGCTGCTGGCGGGCTCCTACGCAGCGGGCTGGGGTCTCATTGCCATTGCCCACACTCTCCACCCCTGGGCAGGGATCCTAATGCAGGCCATCCTGATGGCCAGTTGCTTGGGGGGGCGCAGCCTGCGCTTTGCTGCCTTGGAAGTGTTGGATCTCTTGGAAAAAGGGGATCTGGTGCAGGCCCGCCAACGCCTTAGCCGCTATGTAGGTCGGGATACAGAGCACCTGACGGAGCCAGAGATTTTGCGGGCGGTGATCGAGACAGTGGCGGAAAATACCCCTGATGGGGCGACGGCCCCCTTGTTCTATGCCTTTCTGGGGGGAGCACCCTTGGCGTTGGCTTACAAGGCCAGTAGCACGTTGGACTCAATGGTGGGCTATCGCCATGCCCCCTTTACCTACCTGGGCACGGTGCCGGCCCGCTGCGAGGACGTGTTAACCTGGCTGCCCTGCCGGCTAACGGTACTGACGCTAGCGCTGCTGAGCGGGGATCCCTGGAGGTTTTGGCAGCGCTGTCGCCGCGACGGGCAGGCAGATCCCAGCCCCAATTCAGGGTGGAGCGAGGCAGCCTTTGCCTGGCGGCTGCAGATTCAGTTGGGAGGAACCAATCGCTACCGCGGCATTCCCAAGGTTAAGCCAAAGGTGGGGATCCCAGCTCGCCCTTTGAGCCGCCAGGTAGTGCAGGAGAGCCTGCAGCTACTGCGGCAGGTTCTGGGAGTGTGGAGTGGCTTAATGGTGAGTCTGGCCCTTCTCTGCCGGTTTTGAGGCTGCCAGCAGGTGGCGGCAAGGGGTAGTGTTCCCGCAGCCAGGCTTCTGCCTCAATAGGAGTGGTGAGCTCGCCATTGAGGGTAAGGTAGCGTAGGCAATCCAAAATCTCTTGAAACAGGGGGCCCGGCTTATAGCCCAGCCGGCGCAAATCGTGGCCGTTGAGGGGCGGCTTCACCCAGTGCCACTCCTGCAGGTAGCGCCAGATCAGCCGCCGCGCTGGCTTGTCGGCAAGCCCCGCCAACAGGATCACCTCCGGGATACGCAGCCGCTGCAGCAGCTGCACCACCTGGGCTGGGGAGAGGGATCCGCTTGCCAGTTGCGCTAGCAAGGCTTGGTAGGAGGGGAAATGGCTGAGGCGTTCGATGCCCGCTTGGGTGAGGTGGAGCTGGCTTGCCACCTGAGGCGCTTGGGGCAGGGCCAGAAGCAGAGCTTCCAGGCGCAGTTGCCAGATTTCCTGGGATCCCAACTCGGGGTAGCGGCGGCGGAAGTGATAGGCCCAGCGGCCAACCCGCTGCAGCCGCTGGCACAGGGAAGGCTCCCAGGTTAGATCGGGGTGAATGCAGCGCAGGGCTCCCCACGCCGAGAGCCGCTCAAAGGCCATGGGCCAGTCTTGGGAGCGGAGGATGTAGGCCAGCTCCTGCTTGAGGCGCTCCCCGCCAACGGCATCGTGGAGGCCGCTGGCTACAGCAGCGCGGATCCACTCTTCAGTGGTCGGATCCAGCGTAAAGCCCAGGTGCACAGCAAAGCGCACCGCCCGGTAGATGCGGGTGGGATCCTCAATGAAGCTGTTGGGGTGGAGAGCGCGGATGATCCCCTGCTGCAGATCCGCTTGCCCGCCGAAAAAATCCAGCAACTGACCCCGCTGGGGGCCGTTGAGGCGCAGGGCCAGGGCATTGATGGAAAAATCCCGCCGGTAGAGATCTTGCTGGATGGATCCCATGGCCACCTCAGGTGGCGAAGCCGGGTAGGGGTAAAACTCCGTGCGGGCACTGGCAATATCGACACAAAAGCCCCCTGGCCAGATCAGGGCTGCCGTCTGGAACTTGCCGTGGATCTCCAACCGCGCCTCGGGGAAGTGCTGCTTGAGGGCCTTCCCCAGGATCAACCCCCAGCCCGGCGGATCCGTACCATCGGCGGCCAAGGGGTAAGGCCCGTCCACCACCAAGTCCAGATCTAGCCGCTCCAGGCGAGAGGGAGGCTGCCGTCCCCACTGGTGCAGCAGTAGATCCCGCACCGCTCCCCCCACCAGATACAGCCGCAGACCCTTTTCGTCGGCAAGGCGGGCAGCTTCCTCTAGCAACTGGCGGTGCCGCGGCGAGAGAGCAGCAAAGGTGAGATCCAGAGGACAGGAGAAGGCAGGAACAGCTAGGCGAGGCGAGAGGGCCGGCAACTGGTGCAGGTGCCGCAACACGTCGGTGCGGGTTACGATCCCTACCAACTGGCCCTCCTGGAGCACCGGCAGCCGGCCAATGTCCCACTGCACCATCAGCCGCTGGATCTCCGCCAGCGGAGTGTCAGGGGAGAGGGTCTTGACATCCGTGGTCATGTAGCCCTTGACGGGGGCATGGCCAAAGCCGTGGTGCAGGGCAATGTCAATGTCCCGCCGTGAGATCACCCCCACCAGGCGGCCCTGGCCGTCCACCACCACCAGGCCAGAGTGGCCATAGCGCAGCAGCACCCGCTGCGCCTCCTGAATGGTAACCTCGGGCCGAATGGTGCGCACCGGTGAGGACATCAAATCCTTAGCCGTCACCGGCGGCGGGATCCGCTCTTTAACTGCCTGGCTAAGGTCGGCCAGCACCTGGGCTGGGTCGGGCAAGGGCTGGTCTGGGGAGGCTTTTAGGGTAGCTGCTGCCGCGCAGTCGTGGCCTCCGCCGCCGTAGCGGGCCATCACCTGACCCAGTTGGGCAAACTCCTGCCGCGCCCGTCCAATGAGGCTGAGCCGCTCCCCCTGCCGCGCCACCAAGAGCAGCACATCCACCCCTGTCAGCTCCATCAGCCGCATCACCAGGCCGGCCAAGCCGGGCACAAACTCCGGCAGCTCTAGGAGCCATGTTCCCAGGCGGTACTCCCCCACCTCCTCCACCTGCATCTGGGCCAACCCCTGACTCAGCAGCTCCTGCATCAAGGGGGTAAGGCCATCCCCCAAGAAGCGCCGCAACAACACCAGGTTTACCCCCTGCTGCAACAGCCAGGTGAGGGCCGCAGCGTCGCGGGCCGTGGTTTCCGGGAAGGTCAGGGATCCCGTGTCCATGTGGATGCCCAAAGCCAGGGCCAGCCGCTCAAAGGGGCTGAGGCGGATCCCAGCCGCCTG
>NZ_JANSIV010000007.1:0-5791 GCF_047502705.1 Synechococcus sp. H70.1 | reverse complement strand
GGGGATCCACCGAGCGCAGCTCGATGAGGGGAAACTCGTCCCGGTAGAGGGCCAAGAACTCCTGCACCCCTGGCAGGGATCCGCCGGTCAAGGCAATACGAGCACCCGGATAGAGCCGAGCTGCGCCCACCGCCGCCCCCAGGGTGTCAAAATCTGCCGCTTGATGACACAGGATAAGATTCATGCTACAAGCCCGCCCTCTCCCTCCCTCCTGATCGAAGCCAAACTCTGGCTATAGGGATCGAGGGAAAGCGCTGCTGCAAGTCCTAGAGCGTGGTTAGTTCCTTTTCTTTCTCTGCCAGCAGCTCGTCAATCTTCTTGACATAGCGGTCAGTCAATTTTTGGATCTCTTCTTGGCGACTCTTGGACTCGTCTTCGGAGATCTCGCCGTTTTTCTCCTGCTTGCGCACCGCGTCAATGGCGTCGCGGCGAATGTTGCGAATAGAAACCCGGCCCTCTTCGGCCAGCTTGGCCACCTGTTTGCTTAGCTCCTTGCGCCGCTCTTCCGTTAGCGGGGGGAGAGTGAGGCGTATCACCTTGCCGTCGTTGCTAGGCGTCAGGCCCAGGTCAGAGGCAAGGATGGCCCGCTCAATTGCCGCCAGGGTCGAGGGATCAAAAGGCTGGATCAAGAGAGTGCTGGCATCTGGAGTGGTAATGCTGGCTAGCGCCTTCAGGGGAGTGGGAACGCCGTAGTACTCTACTTGAACGCGATCCAGCAGGCTGGCATTGGCCCGCCCGGTGCGCACCGTGTTAAAGGAGCGCTGGGTGGCCTGCACTGCTTTGTTCATCAACTCCTCGATCTCAGCTAGCTCCACGGCCCTTTCCTCGCTCTCAAGACGGTTGGCAAAGGCTCAGGCGCTAGTGGCACAAAACCTAGCGCCAGCCTGAGTTTAATTCTATCCCTTTCTAGAGGCCATTCCTTGTCCTGGCAGCCGACCCAATTGCAGTCCCCTAGAATCGTCATGAACTTCTCGTCTTGGTCCATGTCCGGGATCCCTTCCGCTCTCTCCTCGCTGAGGTTGGGGCTTGAGCAGGTCAACCTCTCGGCTTCGGCTCTATCGCTATTGGACTACTGCCCCCGCTTGTTTTGCTACGTGTACCTAGAGCGGCTCCTCTGGCCTGCAGCCAATGCCTTTGAGCACGAAGCAGAACAACGGCGAGGGCAGCAGTTCCACCGCCTGGTGGAGTGGTACAGCCGCGGGCGGCAGGTGGAGCCGCGCTTGTCTGGTTTGGACGAGACAGTACGCCAGTGGTGGCAGGTGTTCTTGGCCAGTCCTCATGCCCATCCGCAGGGGCGGGTGTTGGCCGAATTGCCCCTCTGGCAGCGCATAGAGGGGTTTAACCTCACTGCCCGCCTGGATCGGCTGGTGATTGCCCCGGGATCCCTGCAGATTGTGGATTGGAAGACGGAGCGGCAGCGCCCCCCCGACGAACAGTTGGCCCAGGACTGGCAGGTGCGCCTCTACCCGCTGCTGCTGTGTGGGGTGGCCGATCAACTGCCCCTGGAAGTCCCCTTCCAGCCGGAGCAGGTGCAACTGACCTTTTGGTATGTGCAACACCCGCAGCAGCCTTTTCAGCTGCGCTACAGCGCCGCCGCCTACAAGCGGGATCTGGCCCACCTCAAAGCCACCCTGGCCCGTCTGCGGCAACTGGAGGCGCAGGACTTTCCCGGGATCCCCTACGGTGAACGCTGTGCCAGTTGTCTGTTTTGCTCCCGCTGCCACGGGCTCATGCCGCAAGGGATCCCTGCCCAGGACCTCACCGATTGGGTCTGGGGGGCCCAGGAGCAAGCAGGGGAAGAAACGCCGGAGGCGGAATGGCTGTAGGGCGCCCGCCTGCCCACCCCCCTGCACCGCAAACCTGCATACTGGGTTAAGGGTAGTGCAAGGCTGTTAACGGCGATGGCAGGCATCAGTGCTGGCCTTTCCCAGAATCCTGACTGGGATGTGGAGCTCAAGGGGATTCGCAAGCGCTTTGGCAACTTCGTGGCTCTCGATGGCATCACCTTGCAGATTCGGCGAGGCGAGTTTTTTGGCCTATTGGGCCCCTCTGGCTGCGGCAAGACCACTTTGCTACGCATCATCGCTGGCCTGGAAATGGCCGATGCTGGCGAGGTAGTGATCCGCGGGCGCCCCGTAAGCCACCTGCCCGCCCACAAGCGCAATGTCAACACCGTGTTTCAGAGCTATGCCCTTTTTCCCTTTATGACGGTGGAGGAAAACGTTGCCTTCGGCCTGCGCATGCGGGGGGTGCGAGGGGAGGCCCTGCACAAGCGGGTGGCCGCTGCCCTGGAATTGGTGGAGATCGGGGATCTGGCCAAGCGCAAGCCCCAGGAACTCTCCGGGGGGCAGCAGCAGCGGGTGGCCCTGGCCCGCGCCTTGGTCAATGAGCCGGAGGTGCTGCTATTGGATGAGCCGCTCTCGGCGTTGGATGCTAAGTTGCGCAAGCAGCTTCAGGTGCAGTTGTGCGAATTGCAGCGCCGCCTGGGCATGACGTTTATTTTCGTTACCCACGACCAGGAGGAGGCCTTGGTCACCAGCGACCGGGTGGCGGTGATGCGGGCCGGACGCATTGAGCAAGTCGGCCCCATTGACGAGGTGTACGAGCGGCCGGCAACGGCCTTTGTGGCGGACTTTCTGGGAGCCAGCAACCTTATCCAAGGGATCGCCTGTGGCACGGACTGTGTCGATACCCCCCTGGGCAAACTCAAGGTCCTGGGGGTCACGGCCAGCCGGGAACCGGTACAGTTGGTCATTCGCCCGGAAAAGATCCGCCTTTCCCGGAAGGGTTGGGATCCTCTGTTGCCCAACCAGGTGCCTGTGCGAGTGGAAAACCTCATCTACACCGGAGCAGAAAACCACTACCTGTTGCGGACGGTCAGCGGCCAGCAGCTCAAAGCCATCACCCTCAACGCTGACATCGAAGACTTGGATTTTGCCATCGGGGAGAGCCTGGTGGCCCATCTCCCTCCCAAGAACTTGGTGCGGCTGCGGCCAGATCCCGGCCAGGAGGAGCTGCGATGCTAGAGCAACCCGCTGCTCCCAAAGAGGGGCTCCGAATCCGCGCTGGGGAGCTGCTCACCCCCTGGCAGGAGTTGCTGCACAGCCTGATCTTTGCCGGGCCGGGGGTGCTGTGGGTGGTGGTGTTTTTGGTGCTGCCGGGACTGCTGCTCTTGGCCTGCAGCTTTCTCAGCCGCGGCGAGTTTGGCCAGATAGGCCTGCCCCTGACGCTGGCCAACTACCTGCGCATTCTCGGCTATGGCCCCCTGGGCTGGACGCCCATCTACTGGCAGATCCTGGGTCGCAGCCTGGTGGTGGCGGCCGTCACCACCTTCTTTTGTGTGCTCCTGGCCTATCCCCTAGCTTTCTTTATTGCCGCCCACCCGCCCCGGCAGCGGGATCTCCTGCTGACCCTGGTGGTGGTGCCCTTTTGGATTAACCTCGTGATTCGCACCTACGCCTGGATGGTGGTGTTGGCGCCAGAAGGGTGGCTGGCCCGCCTGGCCGCCTGGCTGGGCTGGATCCCACCGCAGACAGCTCTCTACCCCAGTTGGCTGGCCGTGTACCTGGGCATGGTCTACACCTTTTTGCCCTACATGGTCTTGCCCCTCTACACCGCAGTGGAGCGCATTGACTGGCGCCTGGCGGAGGCAGCCCGGGATCTCTACGCCAACGACTGGCAGGTCTTCTGGTGGGTGCTTTTTCCCCAAACGCTGCCGGGGCTGGCGACGG
The DNA here is from genome assembly GCF_047502705.1 of Synechococcus sp. H70.1. Taxonomy (NCBI): domain Bacteria; kingdom Bacillati; phylum Cyanobacteriota; class Cyanophyceae; order Synechococcales; family Synechococcaceae; genus Synechococcus; species Synechococcus sp. H70.1. The sequence goes on along the minus strand of NZ_JANSIV010000007.1, from coordinate 2,060 downwards.
GCTTGATTTTGGTGGCCATCCCAGCGCTGGGTATGTTCGTGGTACCGGACTTGCTGGGGGGCAGCAAGACCCTGTTAATTGGCAATGTCATCCAGATGCAGTTTGGCGCCAGCCTGGACTACCCCTTTGGAGCGGCCCTTAGCTTTTTGGTTACCGGGCTGAGTCTGGGGTTAATCTACGCCTACAGCCGCTATGCTGGCAGCCGCGGCCTCAAAGACCTGCTCTGAATCGTTGCGAGCTCCAAGGGATTGCCCAAGTGCCCTGCGCCGCTTGCTGGCAAGCTCTGCTAGGTTGAGATACTGGCGTTGCACTAGTAAGGATCCCTTGACCCAAACGCTCTCTTCTCGACCTCAGGCTACAGCCACTCCCGCTTCTCCCTCTTCTGTTTGGGATGTCATTGTCATCGGCGCTGGGATCGGCGGGCTGGTGGCGGCCACCCAGTTGGCGGCCAAAGGCTACCAGGTGTTGGTGCTGGAAAAATACCTCATCCCTGGTGGCAGCGCTGGCTACTTTGAGCGCCCGGATCCCAACGGCAACGGGATCTACCGCTTTGATGTCGGGGCTTCCATGATCTTTGGCCTGGGCACTCAAGGTACCACCAACTTGCTCACCCGCGCCCTGGCTGCTGTGGGCCAGTCTTTGGAATCCATCCCCGACCCGGTGCAGATTGCCTACCACCTGCCCCAGGGGCTTAGCCCGCGTGTGCACCGGGACTACGAGCAGTTTTTGCAGGAGCTAGCCAGCTATTTCCCTCAAGAAGCGGGCAGCATCCGCCGCTTCTACGACAGCTTCTGGCCTATCTTCAACAGCCTCAACGCCATGGAGCTCCTCTCTTTGGAGGAGTGGGGCTATCTCTGGCGCTCTTTTGTCGGTAACCCCCGCGCCTGCCTGACCTTGGCCCGCTACTTGCCGGTGAATGTGGGCCAGGTGGCGCGGCGCTACCTCCGCAATCCGGCGCTGCGGCGCTTTGTGGATATGGAGTGCTACTGCTGGTCGGTGGTGCCGGCAGATCGCACGCCCATGATCAACGCCGGCATGGTGTTTTGTGATCGCCACTACGGCGGCGTCAACTACCCCAAGGGAGGGGTGGGGCAGATTGCCCAGAAGTTGGCCCAAGGCCTAGAGGCCTGTGGGGGGCAAATCCGCTACGGGGCGCCGGTGCGGCGGATTTTGGAAGAACGGGGCCGCGCCGTGGGCGTTGAGCTCTCCAGGGGGGAAAAGCTCTTTGCCCGCAAGATCATCTCCAATGCCACCCGCTGGGATACCTTTGAGCGCCTCTGGCCGGGATCCCTGCCGGCGGCGGAGCGGCACTGGCAGGGCCGCTATCAGCAATCCTCCAGTTTCTTAAGCTTGCACCTGGGGGTGCGGGCTGAGGCTCTGGCTGGCGAGCGCTACTGTCACCACATTCTTCTAGAAGATTGGCAAGACCTGGAGGCGGAGCAGGGCACGATCTTCGTCTCCATCCCCACCCTCTTGGATCCGGAGCTGGCCCCGCCGGGCCGCCACATCGTCCACGCTTTTACCCCCAGTTGGATGCAGACCTGGCAGGGCTTAGGCCCGGAGCAGTACCGGCAGCAAAAACAAGCGGCAGCCAAACGCCTTATCCGCCGCCTGGAGGCCCTCTGGCCAGAGCTGGGATCCCACATTGAGCTGCTGGAGGTGGGCACTCCCCGCACCCACCGCCGCTTCTTGGGCCGTGTTAACGGCACCTACGGCCCCATCCCTCGCGGCACTCCCTGGGGCCTCTTGGGCATGCCCTTCAACCGCACCGCCATTCCCAACCTCTACTGCGTGGGCGATAGCACCTTCCCCGGTCAAGGCCTCAACGCCGTCGCCTTCTCCGGGTTTGCCTGCGCCCACCGGGTAGCTGTAGACCTTTCCAATTCCTAGGGATCCCTCCAAGAAGTAGCCCCCGCCAACGCGGGGGCTTTTGTTTGTTGCTCTTAGTTTCCACTCTCTAGGGATCCCCCCGAAGGGGGAACTTGTTTATATTGGCCCACCCGGTGAAAAAGCAAAAGCAACGTTTCCAATTTCTAGGGATCCCCCCGAAGGGGGAACAA
>NZ_JANSIV010000006.1:0-2113 GCF_047502705.1 Synechococcus sp. H70.1 | reverse complement strand
ATCCCTTCTCTCTAGGAACTGCTGGGGCAGCTAGAACAAGTCGTCCTCGTATTCGTCCGGCTCTGCCTCTTGCACTTCCACCGATTCCACCTCAACGATGCGGCGGGAGGAAGGGCGGGGCTTTTCTTCGATGTAGTCCTCCTCTGGGGTTTGGGGTAGACGGGGAGGACGACGTTGGGCAGCTGAGTCAGGGCTTTGGTCCTCCTCACGGGTTGGACGACGAGGGCGACGGGAGTCAGCTGCCTGCTGCGAGGCGGTCTCCCCCTCTTCATAGCCGTACTCGTCCTCCTGTTCCACCTCTGGGCGACGGCGCGGGCGCACCTGGGTATTGCTGGTCAACTGAGGCCGCGGGCGGCGGGTTGGTTCCTCGCTGCGTTCGGGAATGGAACGGCTGGAGGAGGAGGTATCGCGGATGCGGGATCCACTGGCCCCGCTAGCAACGGCACGTCCTTGGACGTAGCCATCCGGCGGATAGGTGCGGCTAAAGCCTTGGCGTCGCACAACCGGCCGCACTCCCGCTATCTGGCGCACCTTCTCATTTAAGAGAATGCGCAGGCGGAAGGTCTGGATGGCAAACCAGCCAGCCATCACCGCCAACAGCACCTGGGCAAAAAACAGCAGGGGGATTAGGCGCTGACCCTCCAAGAGCAGGGAGATGGAGTAGATCAGGCCCATCGTAGCAAAGATTACATCCGACTCTTCCGCCGCCTCAGGCTTGACAAAGCGGACGGCAAAGATGGCTCCACTGGCAATTGCCACCAGGGCTGCCATCAAAAAGTAGGGGCTTTGGGTGAGAAACATGCCAGGGATCCCCAAACGATAAGAGGGGGAAAGCTGCAAGCTTTACCCATTTCAGAGCCGATCCTAACACCAATCCTTCTGCTGGCACGGGGCTGTGGACTCAGGTTTGGGCTGAGGATCCTTGGGCAGGGAGGGGTTGGTGTTAGAATCAAGGGCAGCTTCCGGTAGGCTCCATGCTGTACCTGGCACGGGTAGACAGAAAAGGTCTTTTTGGCCAAGCAGAGCTGCAGCTCTTGGCCCAGCAGGGGGAGAAAGGGGTTTGGACACCCCTGCGCCCAGCGGAGCGGATTACCCTCAAGGAAGCGGCCTCTTACAACGTTGGGGTGTTGTTGCTGGTCGAGCTGGCAGAAAACCGGCAGGTGCAGCGGGTGGAAGAGGCGGCAATGAAGCTGGTGGAGATGTTGCACAGCCTCTCCCAAGCCTACAGCCTGGTTGATTGGACAGAGATTGAAAACTGGCGCCTTTCCCTGACTCGGCAAAGCCAAGAGCTCAGTCGTCGCGAAGCTGAGGTGGCTGCTCGCCAGGAGCAGCTGCAACAGTGGGAAGCTCAACTGCGGCAGCAGCAATCAGACAGGGCTGAGATCCGGCCGTAGCTCGCGGGCACCCCTCAAATAGACGTGGTGCATCTCCGCCTGAGTCAGGGGGGTGTTCAGTTGGATTAAAACGCGGATGCAGCGTGGCAAAGCCCCATTGACATCCATCTGTTGCACATCCAACAGAGGTACTGACTCCCAGCCAGGGCGGCGGCGGGCAAATTGGGCAGGAAAGGCGGCATCTAGGTCAGGGGTAACCGAGAAAATAACACTCACTACCTCCGCCAGATCAATGGCGTTGCGATGTTCTAGAGCATCCAGAAGCTCGTTTACCGCCGCACCAATGGCCTCGGCCGTGTTGGCCGGCACGGTGATGGCTCCTCGAATTGCTCTCACCCGCCACCCCAATGGCTGTGCCCTCGTGCCTTTGAGCTCGTCTTGCTTCCAGAAGATTATACAAACTTCTCGTTCCAATCTTGCTACGGGGTAGACTGCAACACCTTCTCTAAGATCTGCTCGTGGCTAAAGCCAGCATCTACCCAGGCTTCTGCTTCCTTGAGGCGAGTGGCAGCTGTCAAGATAAACAAGTTGCTTTTTGCCCCCAAAGCTTCACTGCTGGTTTGCACGCAGGCCAAATCTTGGCCAGTTAACTGGCTAAACCAGGTGGCCAGCAGCCCTGCCTCCAGAAAGCCCATCGGGCGCTTGAAGTGGGGGGGGGTGGCGGCAGCGAAGGGAGAGTTGCGGATTGACCCCACCCGCCCCCCCTGATCTTTGTCGCT
>NZ_JANSIV010000005.1:5826-13682 GCF_047502705.1 Synechococcus sp. H70.1 | reverse complement strand
CTCCAGCTCTGCGCTCTCACCGGCTAGGCCAAACAACCACTGCTGCCGGCCCCAGCAGCCAATGAGAAGCCCCTACCCCCGCCAGGCTAGCTTCTCACCTGCGCCAAGAGATTCCGCTAGCTAGACTACTCCGCGAATTTCTCGATATCTTCTGGCGCGTTCTTCGGCGGGATCAGGGGCTTGCGCCTTGGCAGCGGCCTCCTGCAGTTGTGCCATCACTGCTTCCGGGGGGTCGGCAGAGCGGACGACGTAAAACATCAAGTTAATGGCTTCGGCGGCCGTCAGCTTGAGGTTCTCTTTTCCTTTTGGCACCAGCGCGATTTTGCCGTCTGTTGTCGGAATCGCCGTATGGGATCCCTTGGCCAGAAGCTCCCCTGCTTTCTCCAGAGTGACCAGCATATCCGTACCTCCTGCCGCAGGATAGCTAGATCCTAGTGAACATCTTGCCGGAACGAGGCCAAAAGGGTCTAAGCCATTTGGCGGATTAGTTGGGTTCCAGGCAAGATCCGTGTTCTTCTAGCCAAGTGTACAGGTAGGGAAATAGCTTTTGGTTGGCTGCTGGAAAAGGAAATTGCGACAGCTCTGCTGGTTTGACCCAGCGCACTTCGCTGCATTGCAGGGCTTGGGCTTCTCCACCCAGATAGCGACAGATAAAAGCCATGAGAGTGATGGTGAAATGGGTATAGGCATGTTCAATGGTGGCTAGCGGCGCCACCACCTGAATATCGATGCCAATTTCTTCTTTCACCTCCCGCACCACACACTCCGCAGGGGTTTCTCCCGGCTCGATTTTGCCGCCAGGAAACTCCCACAGGCCGCTGAGCATCGAGCTTTCCGGGCGCCGGTCGATGAGGATCTCGTTCCCCCGCAAAACGATGGCCACCGCAATCTGTTTGTGAGGGCGCAAGGGACGGGGCTCAGACATAGGCAGGTGTTGCTGTTGACCTTGATTGTAGGCAGCGCAATCGGCCTGCCAGGGACATTGGCTACAGCGAGGTTGCCGCGGCCGGCAGACAGTAGCGCCCAAGTCCATCAGCGCCTGGTTAAAGGTGCGCGGCTGCTCGGGATCCAGCAATTGCTCTGAAAGCTGCCACAACAGGGGCAAACAGCGCTCCGGCGGCTGGGGCAAAGCCACTAGGCGGGCCAACACCCGTTTGACATTGCCCTCCAAAATCGGCAGGGGCAGGTCAAAGGCGGCGCTGAGAATGCCACCAGCTGTGGTGCGCCCGATCCCCGGCAGGGCCAGCACCTGCTCCAGCTTCCTGGGAAACTGGCCTCCGTGTTCCTGCACCAAGATCTGGGCCGCCTTGTGCAGGTTCAGCGCCCGCCGGTAGTAGCCCAGGCCCTCCCACAATTTCAGCACTTGTTGCTGCGGGGCTGCCGCCAACTCTGGGATCCCCGGCAAAGCCTGCATCCAGCGCTGAAAGTAGGGGATCACGGTTGCCACCTGGGTCTGCTGCAGCATCACCTCCGCCACCCAAATGGCGTAGGGATCTCGCGTACGCCGCCAGGGGAGATCCCGCCCGTGCTTGCGGTACCAGCGCTGCAAGGACTGCCGCAGGCGCTGCCGGACTGCCTCTTCCCAAAGCAGCGGTTGCTGGCCTGCCACCCCTGCTGGCAAAAAAGACGGGGATCTCAAGCGGCGTAAGCAAAGTGGAGGGCCCACCAGATCAGGGCCGAGACGACCCCTGCCACAACGCTGGCTGAGATCAGCACCACAATGGGACTATCCGCCCCCTTGAACTGCATAATGCCGCGGTTGTAGTTAGCCATCGTCGCCTCCCCCAGCTCCAGCGTTGGGGTTCAAGGTAGCCCTTGGGGTTGGGGAACCGAGCGCAGGAGCTGGAAAATGCTTCACAAAAGCCTACCTTCAGGATAGCCAACCCGCTCCCGATCCGGCAGCAAAGGGATTTCCCCTCGGCAGGGTAGGTTGGCGTTCTCTTCCCGGCTAGAGCGCGGGTGCTTTGCCGGCAGCCAAATTGCTGTCATGATTGGTCAAAGGAGTTGCGTTGAGGTAGGCATGGCTAGGGCAAGGGAGGGAAGAGGCCGCAGCTCAGCTCAAGAAAGATCCCGGGAGGCGGCGCGCCATCCGTCCCGTTTTCCTCAGGCCGTCCCTGTTTCTGAGCGTCTGCTACCTATGGCTTCCCGCCCCCAGCCGCTGCGCCTTTCTCGCCAAAAGGCCATTGCCCGAATGCGCCAACGGGCAACTCGTCCCCCTCAGCGGCGGCGCTCTGCTGCTTTTAAGGAGGTGCTGCTCCGGGGCCTAGGCCTAAGCCTAACTTTGGGCCTGACGATGGCTGGCCTGTCGCACCTGTTACAGTCCACCACCCCTGCTCAGACAGAGCAGGCTGCACCAGGATCTGGGGATCTCCCCCCCACCTTGCCCACCGACTTGCTCAAAGGCCAGGAGATCCCCGCGTTGCGGGAGCGCTTGGCTGCCTTGGCCAACCAGCCGGGCCTAACGGTGGGAGCCTTGTTTTGGGAGGTGGAAAGCGGTGCCTTTGCTGGGGTGAGTCCGGATCAGGCTTTTCCTGCCGCTAGCGTCATCAAGATCCCAATTCTCCTCGCCTTTCTGCAAGCAGTGGAAACTGGGCAGCTGCGGCTAGATGAAAAGCTGACGCTACAAGAAGAGCTCAAAGGGGGGGGAGCCGGCCTTTTGCAAACCCGTCCCCTGGGCTCTCAGGTCTCTGCGCTGGAGGCAGCCACCCTCATGAGCACCCTCAGCGACAACTTTGCCACCAACTTGATCATCCATCGCCTCGGCGGTCGGGAAGCCCTCAACCAAAAGTTTCGCCAGTGGGGGCTGCAACACACGCAGATTTCCCAATGGCTGCCGGATCTGGAGGGTGCCAACACCAGTAGCCCGCGCGATATGGTCTGGCTGCTTAGCCAGGTGGAGCAGGGGCGCATGCTCAGCCGCCGCAGCCGCGACCGCTTTTTGGACATCCTCTGGCGCACCCAACGGCCCTCCTACTTCCGCCCTGGCCTGAACCCAGAAGTGCGCATTGCCCACAAAACGGGAACCCTCAGCTCGGTGGTGGGAGACGCCGGGATCCTCGATCTACCCAACGGGCGGCGTTACATAGCGGCGGTGTGGGTGAAGCGGGAAACGCCCAACGATCCCAAAGCGGAGGAGCTGATTGCCAAACTCTCCCAAGCTGCCTACGAGTTTTGGTCTGCCGAAGGCGAGCCGACTGCTGCGGCTGCTGCCGATGGCCCCCAGCTCTAGGGGATCCCTGGCCCCGCCCCCCATTCCAGCAAAGCAGCAGAGCAATGGAACCAGCCGACACCCCAGCCAAAGCGGTGAGATCATGGCCAAGACCCTCCCCCCTTCTCAAGCTCCTCCGCCAAGGGATCCCTACATCAAGCTGGATCAATTTCTCAAGCTGACGGGCGTTGTGGCCACCGGTGGGCAGGCCAAGCAGCTTATCCAGGCGGGGCAGGTGCGCGTCAACGGCGAGGTGGAAACCCGGCGGGGACGCAAGCTGCGCCCAGGGGATGCAGTGGCGGTGGCAGGGCAAGTTTGGCAGGTGCGCTGGGAGGGGGCCAGAGCTTGCGCCTGGAACAAGGCCGCAACCGCTCAAGATTCCCCTCAGCCCACTTAGCAAGTGCTGGCCTAAGCTGGGAACAGTGGTCTTTTCCGTGCTGGGCCGCCTGTGCAGGATGATTTCCCCCCCCTACCCCCCTCTCCACCCCCTTCTCCTGCCTTAAGGGTGGTGGAAACGGCTTTTTTAGCCAGCACTGCCGCTTTGATCTGGATCTTGAGCTACACACCGCTGGCCCCGTTTATGCGCTTGTTTTTCCCTATCCCCGTGGCGCTGGCCGTGATGCGCTGGGATCCCCGCACTGGAGCGATGGCGCTGGTGGTTTCCGCCCTGTTGCTGACAGTATTGATGGGGCCTACCCGCAGCATCCTCTATGTCATTCCCTATGGTCTTCTGGGTTATTGCTGTGCCTGCCTGTGGCGGCAACGCCTCTCCTGGTACCTCTCGCTGGTCAGCGGTGCTGCCCTCAGCACCTTTGGTCTAGTTTTCCAACTGCTGCTCTCCTCGCTGCTGCTGGGAGAAAACCTCTGGACCTACCTCACCATCCAACTTACTGGCCTGACCAACTGGCTGTTGGACATGTCTCTGGGCAGATTTGGCCTGTATTGGGTGGCAGAACCCTGGATGGTTCAGGGGGTAGTGCTAGGGTTTATTGCCTTTAACTCCCTGGTCTATGCCTTTACCGTGCATTTGGTGGCAGCTCTGGTCATGGAGCATTTCCGCTGTCCGCTGCCGCCGCCGCCAAAGTGGGTGCAGTTTTTGCTGGATTAGGGGGTCCTCGCCATAAGATAAACTTTAGAGGCCCTGCCTTTGGTGCTGCCAGTTTTGTCCCTAAGCCCCATGAACCCTATTCCGCCGCCTGCCCACCCCTACCAGTTTCGCGCTCTGGGCCTGATTAAGGGATCCCTGAAGCCGATCCCGAAGACCTATGCCCAGGCAACCTTGGTTGCCACCGATGGTGTGGAATACCCAGCCACCCCTGGCCGTGCCGGGCTACTGCGCTCTTTCACCCACTGCATTGAGAGCGGCCACACCTACTGGTACTACGTGCAGCCGCAGCCACGGTCGGGAGGTACCTTGGGCCTGAGCGTTATCCGCATCCTGGCCCTGCCCGAGGAAGAGCAGGACCCAGGGGCAGAGGAGGAGCCCTTTTTGCCCGCCCCTGAAGATGCCGAGGAGGGCTTTAACATTCGCGGCATCGTCGAGCCTCACGAGGGCTACATCTGGACAACAGTGCGGCGCAAGCCCCAGGGCAACAAACAATTTCCACCTCTGCGGCTACGCCTGGAAGGGTTTTTGCCAGGGGCTACTGCCGGGGAGTTTTGGGATCTGCTGGCGGAGCGGGAAGGTCACCAGCTGCTGCTCGTGGATGGCAGCCGCCTCTTGCCAGCCGTAGCCTAGGTGCTGAGAACTCGCCTAACCGTACAATCCCCAACTGATGGTGTCTGCTGCTGGCTTGTCTCAACGGGTTGCCCGCCTTTCTCCTTCGGCAACGCTGTCGATCTCGGCGCTGGCCAAAGCCATGCAGGCAGAGGGTCTGGATGTCTGTATCCTAAGCGCCGGTGAGCCGGACTTTGACACCCCTGAACATATTCGGGCAGCTGCCATTCGTGCCTTGCAGGAAGGGAAAACCCGCTACGGACCCACTGCTGGGATCCCCGCCCTGCGCCAGGCGGTGGCAGACAAGCTGCGCCGAGAAAACGGCCTGGACTATAGCCCCGAGCAGATCTTGATTAGCAACGGTGGCAAGCAGACCCTCTTTAACCTGGCCATGGTGCTGCTGGATCCAGGAGATGAGGTGATCCTGCCCGTCCCCTACTGGGTCAGTTATCCCGAAATGGTGGCCCTGGCCGGAGCGCAGGTGGTGCGGGTTCAAACCCAAGAGGCGCAGGGGTTCAAACTCACCGCCGCTCAACTGCGCCAGGCCCTCACCCCCCGCAGCAAGCTGCTCATTCTCAACTCGCCCGCCAACCCCACCGGTGCGGTCTATCACCAGGACGAGCTGGAGGCGCTGGCGGAGGTGATCCTCTCGGCTCCCCATCTCTACGTGGTCTGCGATGAGATCTACGAGAAGCTGGTCTACGGCCAAGCCCGCCACCTCAGCTTGGGAGCCCTTTGCCCTGATTTAATGCCGCGCCTGATCCTCAGCAACGGCTTTGCCAAAGCCTACGCCATGACCGGCTGGCGCATCGGCTACCTGGCCGGACCCCAGCCCATTATCGATGCAGCCATCAACCTGCAAAGCCACAGCACCTCGAACGTCTGCACCTTTGCGCAGTACGGCGCTTTGGAAGCCCTGACCAGTCCCCTTTCGGCGCCAGCAATAGAAAAGATGCGCCAAGAGTTCTGGCGGCGGCGGGATCTGATGCTGGAGGGGATCCGCACCCTGCCAGGGGTGAGCTGCCCAGAGCCCGAGGGGGCCTTTTACGTCTTCCTCAACATCAGCCAAGCAGGGCTAAGTTCGGTGGAGTTTTGCCAACGGCTGCTCAAAGAGCACCATGTGGCCGCCGTACCAGGTGTGGCCTTTGGAGCCGATCACTGTATTCGCCTCTCCTATGCCGCTGACCGCGCCACCCTGGAAAAAGGTCTGGAACGGCTGCACCGCTTTCTCTCCTCCCTCTGAACGAGAGGGACTCAATGCCGCCAGCGCCCAGTGAGACCAGCGGGATTGGAGTAGAGGAGCCTCTTGACGATGAAAGAAGTAGACTTAGCCAAAGCCATCCAGCAGCGGCGCACTTTTGCCATCATTTCCCACCCCGATGCCGGGAAGACCACCCTTACGGAAAAGCTTTTGCTCTACGGGGGAGCCATTCAGGAGGCTGGGGCCGTGAAGGCCCGCCGCGCTCAAAAGCGGGTTACCTCCGACTGGATGGAACTGGAAAGACAGCGGGGCATTTCCATTACCTCCACCGTTTTGCAGTTTGATTACCGCAATATTCGCCTCAACCTCCTCGATACTCCCGGCCACCAAGACTTCAGCGAAGACACCTACCGCACCCTGGCAGCAGTTGACAACGCCGTGATGCTGGAGGATGCCGGCAAAGGGCTAGAACCCCAAACTCGCAAGCTGTTTGAAGTTTGTCAACTGCGGAAATTGCCAATTTTTACCTTTATCAACAAGATGGATCGCCCCAGCCGGGATCCCCTTGAGCTTATGGACGAAATTGAGACCGAGCTGGGTCTTAAGCCCTATCCTGTGACCTGGCCTATTGGCTCGGGGGAGCGCTTTACAGCTTTGTTTGACCGCCGCACGCAGGAGTTTCACTTCTTTGAGCGCGTCTCTGGGGGAAGACTGCGGGTCAAGGATACAGTTATGAAACTTGGGGATCCGCAAGTTGAAGAGCTGATTGAAAAAGATCTGTACTACCGATTTAAGGAAGAATTGGAGATCTTGGACGGCCTCATGCCCAGTTTGGATCTCAAGCAGGTTCATGCTGGCAAGCAAACCCCCGTCTTCTTCGGCAGCGCCATGACCAATTTTGGGGTAGAGCTGTTTCTCAATGCGTTTTTGGAGTACTCTCTGCCGCCAATGCCTCACGAAAGTACGGCAGGGCTGATCCCCCCGGACTACCCTGAGTTTACCGGCTTTGTCTTTAAGCTGCAGGCCAATATGGATCCCCGCCACCGGGATCGCATTGCTTTTGTACGCATCTGCTCCGGCAAGTTCGAGAAAGACATGGTGGTCAACCATGCCCGCCTCAACCGCCCCATCCGCCTCTCTTACCCCCAGAAACTGTTTGCTCAAGAGCGCATCTCTATTGACGAAGCTTACCCCGGGGATGTCATTGGCTTGAACAATCCTGGCATCTTTACAATTGGAGATACCCTTTACACTGGCCCAAAGCTGCGCTATGCCGGGATCCCTAGCTTTTCTCCGGAGCTTTTTGCCTATCTCAAAAATCCCAACCCCTCCAAGTTTAAGCAGTTCCAGAAGGGCGTTGCAGAGCTGCGGGAAGAGGGGGCCGTGCAGATTATGTATTCTCTTGATGAATCCAAACGGGATCCCATTGTGGCAGCAGTGGGCCAGTTGCAGTTTGAGGTGCTGCAGTACCGCCTGGAGCATGAGTACAATGTTGAAACCCGCTTGGAGATGCTGCCCTACACCTTAGCCCGCTGGGTAGAAAATGGCTGGGAGGCCCTTCGGGATATCCCCAGTCTGTTCAATACTCTAATTGTCAAAGATATTCAAGGTAGGCCGGTTCTGCTCTTTAAAAACGAATGGACTCTGCAGCAATTTGTAAGCAGTAATCCCAAGGTTAAGCTAAGCAAAATTGCGCCTGTGGCTGAGCTTAGCCCAGAATCCAATGGCCG
>NZ_JANSIV010000005.1:0-5726 GCF_047502705.1 Synechococcus sp. H70.1 | reverse complement strand
TCGGGGAGCCTGCCAGCTTTGCTATCTGGCTAAGGAAGCTGGGCCTAGTCGCCCCCGCTTTCGGTACAGGGTAGGGGTGGCCAGAAAAGCTGCACCCGGTTACGCCCTGCCTGTTTGGCTTGGTAGAGGGCCTTATCCGCTTGTTGCAGGGCAACCTCCGGCGCCAGGGGATAATCTTCGCTAATCACGATCCCACCGATGCTTAGGGTTACGGGCAGGCTGCGCTTAGGCGAAACCTCCACTGGACGGCTGGCAACAGCCTGGCGCAGTGACTCAGCATACTGTTGACAGCGGGAGGGGCTCAGCCCAGGGGTAACGCAGACAAATTCCTCCCCGCCGTAGCGGTAGAGCAGGCTGGAGGGGCGGAGGCGATTGTGCAGCCGTCCCACAATGGCCTGCAGAACGCAGTCGCCCACGAAGTGGCCGTAGGTGTCGTTGATTTGCTTAAAGTGATCCACGTCCAGCATTAACAAGCAGAGGTAGCGGTAGCGGGCTTTCCCCCGCGGCCCCACCTGCTGCAGCAAATGGGGCAGTCCCTGGTCAAGGGCGCGGCGATTCAAGGCACCAGTCAAGGGATCCGTCAAGGACAAAGACTCCAACAGCTCGTTGCGGGCTCGCAGCTGTCGGTTGGCCTGAGCCAAGGCTTGGGCAAGCTGCTGGAGGCGCAGCCCTGCCCGCACGCGTGCCCGCAGCTCTTCAGGAGCCACCGGCTTAGCGATAAACTCATCTGCTCCCCCCTCCAACCCCTGGATGCAATCCTCAAGTTGAGAGCGGACCGTGAGAAAGATGAAGTAGACAAACTGGCCGGCAGCAGATCCCTTGAGACGGCAGCAGAACTCCGGACCCGAGAGCTTGGGCATCACCCAATCGCAGATCACCACCTGCGGCCACTGGCTCTCGTCGAGCGCCTGGAGCCGCTCCCAGGCTACCTGGCCATCTTCCCAGGTTTCCACCTGGTAGTTACAGGCTTTGAGAACCTCGCCAATGAAGAGACGGATCGTCGGATCGTCATCGATGACCCAAATCCGGGGAACCTGATCTACAACTTGGCTCCCTACCCTCTCCTCTAGGAACTCAGCGGCTAGACCAGTATTGGGATCCCCGCTCTTGCAGCTGGCTGACCACATCAGGAGCCCCCCAAGTCTAACTACAGCCAGAAGTGGGAGTGGCGAGGTAGGTAGGGCTAGCGGAACCCCCTCCTATCCCCTGCTGCAGCGCCTCCACAAATTCCCGCACCCGAATCGGGTCAATGAGGGGGAAGAGCTCTGCATAACCTGCACGAGCCGGCCGCTTTAGGGAACTGGCTACGATTACTCCATCAGCGTGCTGGATGAGAGTGCCGATGTTCTCAGCGGTGGCCCCTGAGCCAATGAGAAGGGGTACCTGAGGAGCCACTTGGCGGGCTAGCTTCAGATCCTCCAACCGAGGCGGCTTGCCAGTCGCCTCACCAGAGAGAATGATGGCATCGGCCAGACCTCGCTCTAGGGTATCCAGGATAGCTGTCTCGAGGCTAATGGGGCTAAGGGGCTGCGCATGCTTCACCAGCACATCGGCAAAGATTTTAATATTTTCAGCCCCTAGCTCGCGGCGGTAGCGCAGTAGGCGGTGGGCATTCCCTTCTATGATGCCCTGATCAGTTACCATTGCTCCGCAGAGGACATTGACCCGAATAAACTGCGCCCCCACACAGGCGGCAATGGCTAGAGCGCTATAGCCATCGTTGCGCAGGACGTTGATCCCAATGGGCAGGGAGACCAGCATCTTAATCCGCTGGACAACTGCCGTCATGGCACTCACCACCGCCGCGTCCACCTGATCCTTGGCAAAGGGGGCATCGTAGAAGTTCTCGACCAGGATCCCGTTGACGCCCCCTGCAGCCAAGGCTGTAGCGGCCTGTTCCGCCTGGGCAATCACCTGCTCTAAGTCGCCGCCCCAACGGGGGGAGGTGGGTAGCGGCAACAGATGCACCACTCCAATAACCGGATGGGAGGTGTTGAAAAGGCACTGCAGCAGGCTCACCGGCAGCCTCCCTCAAGGATCCCTAACAATCTTACGTCTGGATGGAATCCCTGGGGGTATTCTCCTGGAACGGGGAGGGGGCGGAACCCTGCCAGCTGGCAGCAAGGCCGCGCAGTAAGCGAGGAACTAGGCCTGGCCCTTCATAGACCCAACCGGTATAGACCTGGAGCAAGCTGGCGCCGGCAGCGAGTTTCTCCAGGGCATCGTCTAGGGTAAAAATGCCCCCCACGCCGATAATTGGCAGCTGTCCCTGGGTAGCCCGGTGGATGTAGCGGATGATCTGGGTGGAGCGCTCTCGCAGCGGGGCGCCGCTGATGCCACCGGCTGCTGTAGCCAGAGGCCCTAGGCCAGGGAGGGAACGGGTTTTCAGATGGTCACGGCGCAGAGTGGTGTTGGTGGCTATGATCCCGGCCAGGCCATAGGCCTGGGCCAGCTCCAGAATGGCGTCAATCTCTGGCCAGTCCAGGTCGGGGGCAATCTTGACCAAAAGAGGTTTCTTGCCTTGATTTTCCGCCTGCAGAGCAGCCAGGATGGGTGCGAGGTGCTCAGCAGCCTGCAGGGATCGCAAGCCTGGCGTGTTGGGGGAGCTGACGTTAACCACAAAATAGTCCCCTAGCTCCCGCAGCAGCCGAAAGCTGGCCAGGTAGTCCGTGGCGGCAGCTTCCAGCGGCGTAGCTTTGCCTTTGCCCAGGTTGACGCCAATGGGGATGGGACGTTGGGGGAGGCGGCGGAGCCGCTCGGCCAAAGCGGCTGCCCCCTGGTTATTAAAGCCCATGCAATTGAGGGCAGCCCGATCCTGGGGCAGCCGAAATAGGCGCGGCTTGGGGTTGCCCGGCTGAGGCTGGGGGGTGACGGTGCCCACCTCCACAAAGCCAAAGCCCAAGCGGGGCCAGACCCCCAAAGCTATGCCGTCCTTATCAAAACCTGCAGCTAGACCCAGGGGATTGGGAAAGGTCAGCCCCCATAGCCGCACCTCCAGCCGGGGATCCCGATAGCAGAAGAGGCGCTCCAAAAGACTCAAGATCCCAGTGGCCTGGGTAACGTCTAGCCACTCCAAGGTACGTAGGAAGGCCACCTTGAGCGTCTCCGGGTCAGCCCTTAGCCCGGAAAACAGTAGCGGCTGCAGCAGATCCCGATACAGATTCACTAGCAAGGACTTCGCTGGAAGCCATGCTACCACTCCCCACCCCTCGCTGGAGTGGCCGAGAGGGGGTGTTAGTTTTAGCTTGGGGTGCTCTGCCCTGCTGATTACCGCAAGCCTTTTGTTGGGAGTGGCGCGATTTTCTTTCCAAAATGTTTGTGTGTACCGCTTGCTCTTCAAGG
This sequence comes from Synechococcus sp. H70.1, assembly GCF_047502705.1. Lineage (NCBI taxonomy): Bacteria > Bacillati > Cyanobacteriota > Cyanophyceae > Synechococcales > Synechococcaceae > Synechococcus > Synechococcus sp. H70.1. The sequence goes on along the minus strand of NZ_JANSIV010000005.1, from coordinate 2,384 downwards.
AGTGAAAACTTTGTCTATATCACTTGAAACGGTTACCGAGAGTAACACGCCCTATAAATGGATATGTTTTTTTGTTATCGCCAAAGCGCCCTATCAAGACAATAGATTGAGACCAGGAGATGAAGGAGAACTGCTGCGTTGAGCTAAGTACATTACGCCTTCCAATCCCGACACCCTAGTAATTGGCTTTCAGAGAGCTCTTATTTTCCATTGACGGGTCTCTAGTTAACTGCACCACCAGTTGCGAGGTATCAAAAAGAGTGAAAATCACCGAGCTTCTCACGAGCTTACCCAAGCAACTGTTTCCCTGCCTCATGTTTCAAGAACAGCACCCAACACCTGCTTCCTTCCTAGGCAGCTTTGTTGTTCTCTCTGGTGCGGGATCATTGCTAGATTGAGATTACAGTGACGAACCCTGACTCCCCTCCCCCTGTAGGAAGAAGGGTTGGGAGGAGGGCGATGTTAGGAACCAGGATCCCTGACGCTAGCTATAGCCCTATGACTGTCCCTCTCATTCAAAACCCAGAGCTGCTGGAGAGTCGACTCAAGGAGATCCCTGCTGAGCCTGGTGTCTACCTAATGCGGGATGCCAGGGATCAAATCCTCTATGTAGGCAAATCTAAGAAGCTACGTTCCAGGGTGCGATCCTATTTTCGCTGCCTCGAGGATCTCTCCCCTCGCATTCAGCGTATGGTGGTCCAGGTATGTGAGATCGAGTTTATCGTAACCGATAACGAAAGCGAAGCCCTAGCCCTGGAAGACAATCTCATTAAAACCTATCAGCCGCCCTACAATGTTCTCCTCAAAGAAGACAAAAAATACCCCTACTTGTGCATCACCTGGTCAGAGCCTTACCCTCAGATTTACATTACCCGCCACCGCCGTCTCAACCAAAATCAAGATAAGTACTACGGGCCCTATACCGATGTGGGTCTGCTGCGTTACACCCTCGGCCTGGTGAAGCGCATTTTTCCCTTGCGCCAGCGCCCCAAGCCCCTTTACAAAGATCGCCCCTGTTTGAACTATGACATCGGGCGTTGCCCTGGTGTCTGCCAGGGCTTGATCAGCCCGGAGGAGTATCGCAAGACCGTTGCTCAAGTGGCGATGATCTTCCAGGGGCAGACAGACGAGCTCATCCGGGAGTTGAAGGAGAAAATGGCCCAGGCAGCCGAGCAAGAAAATTACGAGGCGGCAGCGCGGTACCGGGATCAAATTCGCGGCCTAGAACAACTGGGCGAATCCCAGAAGGTGTCTTTGCCCAACTCTACCGTCAGCCGCGATGCCCTGGCCTTGGCTATGGATGACTTGCGAGCTTGCATCCAGTTGTTTCAGGTGCGGGCGGGCAAGTTGGTGGGGCGGCTGGGGTTTATTGCTGAAAACCGTGGCGACGACCCAGCCCTGATTTTGCAGCGAGTTTTGCAAGAGCATTACCAGTACTGCGACCCGGTGGAAATTCCCTCGGAAATCTTGACCCAGTACGAGCTGCCGGATCGCGATTTTCTTGAGTCTTGGCTAAGCCAAAAAAAGGGGCGCAAGGTCAGCCTCCTTGCCCCCCAGCGGCAGAGCAAAGCGGAGCTAATTGAACTGGTGGAGCGAAACGCCCGGCTGGAGCTAGCCCGCAGCCAGCGCTTAGCAAGCCGGGAGGCAGAAGCGCTGGAACGCTTGGCAGAAGTTTTGGATTTGCCGGCAGCCCCCCGCCGCTTGGAAGCCTACGACATTTCCCACCTCCAGGGATCCGATGCGGTGGGCAGCCAGGTGGTGTTTATTGATGGCTTGCCAGCCAAGCAGCACTACCGCCGCTACCGGATCCGCAACCCCGAGGTGCGGCCCGGCCACTCCGACGATTTTGCCAGCCATGCCGAAGTGGCGCGGCGTCGCTTCAGCAAAATGACCCCTGAGGATCAGCCGGACTTGGTGCTCATTGATGGCGGCAAGGGGCAATTGGCGGCAGTCATGGCGGTCTTGGCAGAGCTGGGCCTGGATCACCTGCCGGTGATTGCCCTGGCCAAGCGGGAGGAAGAGATCTTTCGGCCCGGGGATCCCCTGCCGCTGCGGCTGCCGCCCCAGGATCCGGCCCGCCTGCTGTTGCAGCGCCTCCGCGATGAGGCCCACCGCTTTGCCCTGGCCTACCATCGCCAGCAGCGGCAGCTACGCCAACAGGCTTCTGTGCTGGAGGAGATCCCTGGCCTGGGCAAGCAGCGCCAAAAGCTGCTAATGGAGGCGTTTCGCTCCCTTGCCCGCATTCAAATGGCCACAGAAGAGCAGTTGGCCCAGGTGCCAGGTATTGGCCCCAAGCTGGCCCGCCAGATTTACCGCTACTTCCATCCAGAAGCCGAAACAGAGTCGCCAGCAACAGCAGAAGGGGGGTAAAGGGCCAAACTTAA
>NZ_JANSIV010000004.1:0-2127 GCF_047502705.1 Synechococcus sp. H70.1 | reverse complement strand
GGACCTGCGTTAGATAGGGAACTCGCATTCACAGCAACAGTAGTTGAGCTCTACCTTAGCTTCCAAGACAGCCGTGTCGTCTTGAACCACCAACGTAACCTTGTTGTTGGCAACTTCAGCGGGAGAGAGCGTTAGGGTTTTGGTAAAAGTCTGGCCCGTCGAACTAACGGGTGAAGCGTACAAGAACCCCGACTGAGTTAGAGTGCCGCCGTTATACACGTAGTACTTGTCGTTGCCCGCATCTGGAGAACTGTTGCTGCTAGCCGGCAGATTGTTGCGGTAGGCAAATGTCAGAGTACCTCCTAGCCGGCAGCCTATTTTACAAGGAGGATCCCATTGAAAAGTATGGGCAAAGACTTTATTGGGGCTTGGTTCTGCCCAGTTGGTAGTTCCGTAAGGACCCTGGAGACTGCTCCAAATGGTGGCCGGTATCTCTGACTGCAAAGGGACAGCGGGGCTGGGTGGTGGAGCCTGCAGCCTTACCGACTGCAACCGCATGGGCTGAGAACAGGGGAGCGTGGGCAACGGTCTTGGGGAGGGGAGAATAGGGATCTGGCGGAACAGCTCATCGAGCTCCCCAATTGGGGGAACGGGGGAGGGCGTTGGTTCTAAAGGCCTAGGCCTTACAGCCGGCCTTGGAGCTTGCGCAACGGGGAAATGCTCCCAAAACCGATCTCTGCCCGCAGCAATTGAAGCAGAGCTATAACTCCAAAAACTAGAAAAAGAGACTAGAGCCAGTATACCTAGGCCCAGGCCTGTTTTTTTCATTGACGTTCTCCAGGAAACTTTCTAATAACAAAGACTTTTCAGGGAAAAGCAAGTTCCCTAGATAGGGGGATTTTCTGTAAACTTCTATTGACTCTTAAGTTCCTGAAGACCAAAGGGAGGATTTCTAGTCATTATTCCTAAAGATACGTCTTTCAACCTTCAGCCCCACCCAGATCACGCCGATCCCGCAGGCCACCAACACCGCCGACTTGGCCAAGAGGCCAGTCTCATACTCGAAAAAGCGGGTCAGCACCACCAGGGTTAGCCCCAATAGCCCCTGCCAGAAGCGCCCCCGCAGCCCCTGCTGCAACCCTTCCCAGCAGAGGATCGCCGACAACCCCACCAGCAGCAGGGTTAGGATCCAGGGGGCAACAAAGGCCAGGGCCACTCTTGAGGTCAAGTCCCCAGAAACAGCATTGCTGATCACCAGCAAAAGGGCCAGGGTAATCAGGGAGAGGAAAACGACGGCATCCTTAAGCCAGGCGGAGACAGGCTGGGATCTCTTGGCCTGCCACCCCTGCCACCAGCCCCAGCCGGCCAGCAGCAGCAACCCTGCCGCCGACAAGCTTGCCCAGGGATCCATAGCTTGGAACAGAGGTAAGGGGTCGGGATCCCAGTCCCAGGGGTCACGGAAGCTCCAGACGTAGAGCAAGAAACCCAGCCCCAGCAAAGCCAAGCCCTCCGCCGTCGGGATCAGATCCAAGACTTGCTCCTGATCGCCATCCTGGCCATTTTCTCCAGTCAAAATCCGGCTTAGCCGGTAACCATGGCGTTGGTGCCAAAAGCCCAGGCCCCAGACAACGGCAAGACCCAGCAGCAGCCAGAGGGTCAAGCCTTCTCCAGAGCTGTCCCAGCCCCCTGCCGACCTTTGTAGCGCCAGGCCGAAGTCCACCAAAGCCAGGGCAAAGATCCAGCGGGAGCGGCACCCATAGGCAAGGGGCAGCAGTAGGGCCAGGGCCAGCCAGGGGTAGAGGGGATCCAGAGCCGAGCGGATCCCCCTCTGCCACAGGTCAGTCATCCCGGCCAGGGCGAATAAGAGACAGGCCAGGACGCCACTGGGGGTGTGGAACAAGCTGTAGGCCACGGCCAAGCTGCCCAGCCCCCAGCCCAAGAACAAGCCCGCGGGGGATCCCCCCATTTGAAACCACTGGGCCATCAGAATAATGGCGGCTCCCAGGGCCAGCTCCCCGGCAATCAACAGGGCGCTGCCCAAGCGCGGGGATCCCTGCTGCCAAAGTCGCAAGCCGGCCACCTGCAGTCCCACCGTGAGGGCCAGGGATCCCAGGGCTCTGACCTAGCGGGGAATGGCCTCCCAGTTGGCAGCCACGAAGGAGATCACCCCCAAGCCCACCAGCACGG
>NZ_JANSIV010000003.1:0-2131 GCF_047502705.1 Synechococcus sp. H70.1 | reverse complement strand
AAACCGGTGTAGAGCCACAGCGGCAAGCCAGAGGTACTGACCTCAAACTGTAGCCGCTCCAGGGCCTCTGCCGCAGGCAGGAAGCGAGCCCAGCCCCTGCGTCGGGGCAGTAGATCGTAGAACTTAGTCTCCGGCGGCAGCCCCGCCAGTTCGGCTGCCCAAAGGCGAGCATCTTCTTCGCTTCCCAAACGATCAACTACCCCCAGGTGCAGAGCCTGCTCGCCACTGAAAATGCGGCCATCAGCAAAGGTTTTGACCACATTCACGCTCAGTCGTCGCGCCGCTGCAACGGTGTGCACAAACTGGCTGTAGGTGATGTCGATTAGCTCTTGGAGGATGTTGCGCTCTTCGGGAGTCAGCTCACGATCAAAGGAAAGAATATCTTTGTAGGGACCGGACTTAATCACCTTAAAAGAAATCCCAATTTTGTCCAGCAGCCGTTCGAGGTTGTTGCCGCGAATGATAACACCAATGCTGCCGGTGATGGTGCCAGGGTTGCTGACAATTTTTTCCGCTCCCATGGCAATGTAAACTCCCCCTGAGGCGGCGATGTTGCCAAAGCTGGCCACAATAGGAATACCTTTTCGCTCTCGCAGGCGCACAAGGGCGTTGTAGATTTCCTGCGAGTCCGCCACTGTCCCGCCTGGGCTATCGATGCGCAGCACCACAGCAGGGATCTGCTTTTCCTCCACCTCCTTCAAGGCTCTGAGAACCCGCTCCCGGGTTTTGCTATCGATAACTCCTGCTACCTCAATGCGGCCAATTTGCCGACGTAAGCCACCCGAGAACCATTGCTTCAGCATAGATAAAGAGCGGCACAAGAATAAGCCTGTACTTCCTATCATGGAAGGTGCTTGGCAGCTGGGTCAACCAAGCAGCTCAGATATTGCCGTACACTGGGATCGCTGCTCCTCTGAGATCTCGTGCTGCTTCGGAAACCAAAAAGGCAATCACCCGGCCAATCGACTCCGGCTTTACCCACAGCTCCGCCTGCTCGGAGCCCATGGCAGCGCGGTTGGCGGGGGTGTCGATGATGCTAGGCAAGATGACGTTGGCCGTGATGTCCATCCCTTTGGTCTCGGCAGCAATGGTGCGGGTCAGGGCCACGACTCCGGCTTTGGAAGCGCAGTAGGCGGCCAGTTGGGATCCGGGCTCCACTGCCCCTCGGGAGGCCACGGTCACGATCCGCCCATAGCCCTGTTGCCGCATTTTGCGCAGGCTGTGCTTGCAGGCCAAAAACGTGGTGGTGAGGTTGAGGTCAAAGTCACGTCGCCAATTTTCTAAGCTGTACTCGTGGGTGGGGCCCATGGCAAAGCCGCCCACCAGGTGCACCAAGCCATCGACGCGGGGCAGATCGTCAACGAGTTGGGCTACGGCGGCTTCATTCAGCAGATCCACCTGCACAAAGCGCACCCGCTCTAGGCTCTGGGCTGGCAGGCGCTGCCGCAAGCCCGCCAGCTCCTCCTCTTGGCGGTAGGTCAAGGTCAGCTCTGCCCCTGTGTCCAAGAGCACGGGGGTTACTCCCAACCCCAGCCCGCCGGTACCGCCAGTTACAAGGATTTGCTTGCCTTGGTTGTTGAGCATGGGTTCCTGGGAAGCTTTGGGAACTTCTTCCTCACCCTAGCGCGTTTTCCCTGCCAGAAACGGCAGCCAGCTTAGGGGTCTGCTCCAGTAGCAGATCGCTCAGGGCCAGCCAATCCGGCAGATCCAGTTCTTCGGCGCGGGCCGTGGGGCTGAGGTGGAGCTGGGCCAAGGCCGCAGCAACAACCTGGCGATCCACCAGGCCCTGCAGAGCATTGACCAGCTGCTTGCGGCGGCTGGAGAAGCCCCGGCAAACCAGCTGGGAGAACCAGCAGGGATCGCGGGCGGGAGTGGGGGCGGGGCGGGGGGTAAGGCGAACCACCGCCGATTCCACTTGGGGAGGGGGCTGGAAGGCGCTGGGGGGCACGCGGCAGATAAGCTCGCACTCGGCTAGGTAACGCACCCGTACGCTTAGGGCACCGTAGGCTTTGCTACCAGGGCCGGCCTGCAGGCGCTCAGCCAGCTCTTTTTGCACCATCAAGATGATGCGCTCAACCTGCCTCACTGGCTGGGCGGGGGATCCCAAAACTTTCTCTAGAATGGGGCCGGT
>NZ_JANSIV010000002.1:0-2135 GCF_047502705.1 Synechococcus sp. H70.1 | reverse complement strand
CTACCGCCGTTCCAAAAAATCGCGGCGCAGATCCCGGATCTCCTGCCGCATCTCCCTCATCTCTCGGGCCATCTCGTCGGTGCGCCGTTCGAGGGCTTCGGTGCGCCGTTCCAGGGCTTCGGTGCGGCGTTCAATAGCTCGAGTGCGCTCGTCAAAGCGCTCCAGCGCCTCGCGGAAAAACTGGGCCAGCATTGCCTGCCCTTCTCGCAGTTCTTGAATCAGAAGCTGCTGATTTTGTTGGACAAGACGTAGCTCCTGCTGGGCCGCTTGCAGCTCCTGGATGGCGCGGATCAGCCACTCTTCTTGTTCCGGAGTCATTATCAACTAGAGCGAGAGGATGCCAAAATCCTACTACCAACTCCCCTCTCCCTGAGGGAGAGGGGTCGGGGGTGAGAGCAATGGAGAGTAGGGAACTCGAATCCCTGACCTCTGCGGTGCGATCGCAGCGCTCTACCAACTGAGCTAACTCCCCGTGGCTTTACCAGAATAACCCAAGTCCGCCGCCAAGATCTCCCCCGCCTGCACCTCCAGCCCTGCAAAAACCTTCGAGGGCACCCGCTCGGATCCCTTCAGCTCCAGCAAGTCGTACCAGCCCTCGTGCAACAGCAGTAGGCTCACCTTCTCCTCCATCGGATCCACAATCCAGTACTCACCAATGCCCAAAACGCAGTATTCCGCCCGTTTGGCCCGGTAGTCCGCCGCCCGGCTTGATTCACTCACCACCTCCACCACCAACAGCGGCGGCGGATCCTCCAAGCGAATGAGAGCCTCTCGGGATCCCATCTCCTGCCACTGCTGCAGAGGCAGCACCACCACATCCGGGATCCGCACCGTATCCCAGCGGTTGCCCCGCGGCGACTGGATCCCCAAGCTGCCCTGGATTGTGGTCCAAGGCAACTGCCGTCTGGCAATCTCCGCCTCAAAGAGCTGGCTGAGAAACTTTTGGATCTGGACATGCCGTCCGGTTGGAAGGGCCATCGGCACCAACTCCCCCGCCACCAGCTCATAGCGGGTATCGCCGCCATCGGAATACTTGAGGTACTCTGCCAAGCTCAGGCGAGCCGCTGTCGGCCCAGGAACGGATCCTATCGTCAAAGCCACAGCCACCTCCAAAAGCCACTCTGCTGCCATCCTAACCCCCCTCTCCCTGAGGGAGAGGGGTCGGGGGTGAGGGCAATGGAGAGTAGGGAACTCGAATCCCTGACCTCTGCGGTGCGATCGCAGCGCTCTACCAACTGAGCTAACTCCCCGTGGCTTTACCAGAATAACCCAAGTCCGCCGCCAAGATCTCCCCCGCCTGCACCTCCAGCCCTGCAAAAACCTTCGAGGGCACCCGCTCGGATCCCTTCAGCTCCAGCAAGTCGTACCAGCCCTCGTGCAACAGCAGTAGGCTCACCTTCTCCTCCATCGGATCCACAATCCAGTACTCACCAATGCCCAAAACGCAGTATTCCGCCCGTTTGGCCCGGTAGTCCGCCGCCCGGCTTGATTCACTCACCACCTCCACCACCAACAGCGGCGGCGGATCCTCCAAGCGAATGAGAGCCTCTCGGGATCCCATCTCCTGCCACTGCTGCAGAGGCAGCACCACCACATCCGGGATCCGCACCGTATCCCAGCGGTTGCCCCGCGGCGACTGGATCCCCAAGCTGCCCTGGATTGTGGTCCAAGGCAACTGCCGTCTGGCAATCTCCGCCTCAAAGAGCTGGCTGAGAAACTTTTGGATCTGGACATGCCGTCCGGTTGGAAGGGCCATCGGCACCAACTCCCCCGCCACCAGCTCATAGCGGGTATCGCCGCCATCGGAATACTTGAGGTACTCTGCCAAACTCAGGCGAGCCGCTGTCGGCCCAGGAACGGATCCTATTGTCAAAGCCACAGCCGCCTCCAAAAGCCACTCTGCTGCCATCCTAACCCCCCTCTTCCTCAGGGAGAGGGGCCGGGGGTGTTCGCGTGAGCGGCGCGGAGCACTTGGCCTACCGCCCTTCCAAAAAATCGCGGCGCAGATCCCGGATCTCCTTCATCTCTGCCACCATCTCGTCGGTGCGGCGTTCAATAGCGCGGGTGCGCTCGTCAAAGCGATCCAGCGCCTCGCGGAAAAACTGCGCCAGCATCGCCTGCCCCTCGCGGACTTC
>NZ_JANSIV010000001.1:0-14729 GCF_047502705.1 Synechococcus sp. H70.1 | reverse complement strand
CAGCAGCCCTGCCTCCAGAAAGCCCATCGGGCGCTTGAAGTGGGGGGGGGTGGCAGCAGCGAAGGGAGAGTTGCGGATTGACACCACCAGCACCCCCTGATCTTTGTAGCTCCAGTCGATGTCAATCAGCCCCCAGCCGTGGGTTTTCCACGCCTGTTTGAGGCTCTGGAGAAAAAGGCCCATCTCCAGCTCAGCTAGGGGCTTTTGGTAGTAGTCGGAGAGCTCCTGGGCAAAGCGGCGGAAAAACTCTTTGCCCCACATACGGCCACAGTTGCGCAGCACCAGACGGGCTGCTTGTCCTGTCTCGTACTCCAGGCCGGTATAGATGGCTCGCAAGAGGGTCTCTGGAAGGGCTAAGAGACGGTCGCCGTGGCGACTTTCTAGCAAACCCGACTCCAAGTCGCTTTGCAGGTAGAGGCTGGGCGCGTAGTAGTTGGCCAAAACGGGGGTGTAGGGGTCGAAACCGGCGGAGCTAGCCATAGGGGATTCCTGGGTCTATGAAAGAATGGAAGGGCTCCTTAAAGACAGCAAAGCTGCCTGCACCTGGGTAATCCAGGGACGGATAAACTCCAGTTCGCCAGGTTGTAAGTGCTCTTTGAGCTCCTGCTGGAAAAGCCGATGGGCCACTTCATAAACGTTCTGCAGTCCGTACAGGCGTACTTCCTCTTCCACCCACTCGATTAGCCGCTCCCTAAGGAGGCTTTCGTCCTGCAGCAGCATGGCCAGGGCGCTGTGCCGCAACAAGAGCAACAGGTGCCGTCGGCACAGATCCACTAGCTGGGGGGCAATGGTGGGCATCTCCTTTTGCAGAGCCTCCAAAGTGCGGCTTACCATCTGGCTCTCCCGCTCCCGCACGGCCCGGTACACCTGCAGCCTTTTGGGCCAGCCGAGGACATAGGCCTTGAGTTGCTCCAGTTGCTCCGGTGTGAGGTAGCGGGCCTCTGCCTCAATTAGCATCTGCTCCAAGGGGCTGACCATCTCACTTCTCCCAAGTGTTGGGGGGGACTGGGTGGGGGCCGGAGTTCAAAACAAGCTGAACAAGTCGGCCAAGGTAATCTGCTCCTCTTCGGCGGCAGGCTCCGGCCCTGCCGCCAGGGATCCCATAGAGCGGGCCACCAAAGCCCTCGGATCCCCCGCCCAGGGGATGGAGCCAAAGTACTCCCGCACCCGCCAAAAGGGCATTGGCAACGAGGGGCTTTGCCGCGGGCGGTTATCCCAGTTCAAGCGGGCAAAAAAGCTCTGCACCGACTCTTCCAGAAAAACCTCCGCCGTCATGCCTTGGTCACTCCCTGACCGGAGCGCAATTTCTGGGCAATTTCGCTGGCGGTGGCTCCTTCGTTGAGCCAAAAGGCAGCTGCGTCGATGCGATCTTTGCTGCCCAGCAAAAACTTACAGTAGCTTTCCCCCATGGAGTAGCACTGGATCTCGATGCAGCTAAGTTGCCGTTCCACCATGGTGCTGAAAAATCCGGCAAACAATCCCGCATAGAGGTGGCAAACGGGTTTGCCCACATCCCCAAGGGTGCGGGCCACAGCCGAGTCAAACAGGTTGATGAAAATAAACCCTTGGCGCCGGCTTTCGGTCTCGACTTCCCAGCGCCCCCACCCTTGCGAGGTCAAGGGCCACCACCAGGTTTCCAAAAGGAACATCAGGTGGCTCTGTCTGGGCTTGCGCCGATACTCCTCCTCGAACCAGCGGGAGAAGTGGAGGGCATCGTTGCGCCCCCACTCGCGGCCAATGGTGTACATCAACGCAGCCGACGCATCCCCCACTTCTTCTTCTAGGCCCTGTTGCAAACCCAGGATGAAGTCCTCACTTACCAAGACATTGCGGCTACCCGTCCAGTCCACCAGGGATCCCTGGGCAAGGTCGAAGCGAAAAAAGTCTTCGCGGCTGTAGTGATTGTGCCGTTGGGCAGCAGGCTGCAGGCTCAGCTCGATGAGACCCGTTGTCATGGCAGTGGGGAGAGGGCGGCAATTTTTTACACTTCTTGCTGAATCATAGCCTTTTTGCCGGGGGCTTTGGCCAGAGCCATCGAGGGGTGCACCAGCCCAACAAAAAGTCCCTGCCGCCGGGACGCCACTGAGGACCAAGGGACTGCGGCGACTTGGGTTTAGGAGTGGGGCCTGACCTTGACGAAGGCAATGGCCGATCGCCACAGCAGCGATTCTTGTCCCTCCGCGTCTGCCAAACAGAGGCAGTCCGGATCCTGCCAGCGCAACTGGCCGACGAAGACATCTCCGGTATTGAGCTTAACCTCCAGGATTTCCCGATCCCGGATCACCTTCTGCAGGCGGCGCACGCTTGGGAGCCCAGTGTTGAACTCAGTCACGGCAGCCCTCTTGGCCAGCGAAAGGACAGCAAGCGCACTGCTCTCAGTATAGGGGATCCCTGCTGGCCCGCACCTTGGCTGGACAATCTCCATAGCCGGGATCCAAAAACACTCTTACCCCCTGACCTACTTTTTCTTTCGGCGGGTACTATGTAGGGGGGATGGCGCTTGGAAAAGACGGTAAGTCTTGTTGACCTGCCGTATTTTTTAAGCGAATCCACGGGTGGTCTCCCCGACAAAAGCCAGCACAATGGAGCTGGGGTGATACAAGGTGCGGGTGTTACCCCAGGGAGGGACGATCCAAGATTGGGATCCCTTCGAAGCTGGAATTTTGCCGCCGATTTGTCTTCAACCATCCAACCATCATCAGTGTAGGAGAGATTGTCATGGCAGTTGAGAAAGTGAACTCTTCTTCGAGCCTAGCCGAAGTGATTGACCGCATCTTGGACAAGGGGATCGTGGTCGATGCCTGGGTGCGGGTTTCTCTGGTGGGGATCGAGCTGTTGGCCATTGAGGCACGTGTCGTCGTGGCTTCGGTGGAGACCTACCTGAAGTACGCCGAGGCGGTGGGCCTGACGACTACTGCTGCTGCTCCCGCTGTCCAAACCTCCTGAGGCCACTTCTCAGTTCCCACCAGGCCTCAGCCTTTGAGAGAAGCCTGGGTTTGTTACCAAAGCAGTCGGTAAGCGAGGCAGGGGTTCAAAAGAATCTCTGCCTCCTCCCCCCTCCAAGCAATGGTCTTGCCGTTGGAGGGGAAGGGAAACTGGCTACTGGTCAATACAGCAAAAACCGGCAGGGAGAGGGTGCTATGAGTTTGCAGGAGCAGTGGGCCGAAGCCCGCAGCCAGCGGGTGGCTCAAACTCAGAGTTTGTTAAGAAAGTCTCGGCAGCAGCGCCTAGAGCAGCACCGCGCGCTGATGGCCGAGCTGAGGCAACGTTGCCAGGAACGACAAGAAGCAATACGGCAGCAGAGGGAACAAACTCGTAGCCAACTGCGCAACCTGGAGCAGAGCCGGGCGGCGCAGCGGGTCTTGGACGAGCATTCTCGCCTGGAGGCTGTGGCCCAGCGGGCCAAAGCAGTGGCGGAGCTTCTTTCTCGCATGGCCCAAGAACGAGCCGCCCAATCGCAGGCCCAACAGCAGGAGCTGCGGACTTTTCGGACCGACTTGGCTGCGACGGTGGAGAGCCTGCTGAGCACCTGTGCCCAGGCGCGGCAGGCCATGGCCAACCAAACCCGACAAGTGCGGCAGGCGTTCTGTGCCGAATTGCGGCAGCGGGTACAAGCTTTGCAGCAACTGGCGCGGCAGGAGCTGGCTCAGATTGCTCAAGAACAGCGGGCAGAGGCCCAGGCTTTGCGGCAGGCTTTGGCGGCTTTCCGCAGGGCGTTGCACGAGCAGGTGTGGGGGAATGGGATCCCAGGGGATCGGCCCATTGTCCCAGATCTTGAGGAATCTGAAGAGGGTGATAAGCCGCCTGAGAGCTTGGTCAAAGCTGCAGCAACGGTTTCGACTGAGGTTACCCAACCAGAGCTTGGAGTTCCAGTCTCAGACGACACAGCCCCTCCTCCCCCTTCTGGGGCACCCCCTGAACCCTCCCCAGCTCCGCCTGCTTCGGCGCAGGAGGAAAGTTCGGATCGCATCCTGGCCTACGTCCGCAAGTATGTAGAGGCTTTGCAAGCGCAGGATCCTAACCTAACCTTGCTGCAGGTGATCGGGGATCGGGAGCGGGTGCGGGATCTGCTGGCCCGCGGTGCAGTGGATCTGGGGGTGGATCCCGCGGAAATCTTGGCCACCTTGCGGCGTATGGTGTCAGCGACGGTTGTGGTCTAAGCCCAGCGCAATCCCTAGGAGCGCAAGAAGACCGTTGCGGCTATAGTCAAGGCAGGAGCGTCACGGCAATTGAGAGTTGGGTATTGCTATGGCCACGGTTCTGCAGGCGCGTCCCCGCCACTTTGTGAGCACCCCCTACATTGAGCGGATTACCCGCCGCGCTTTGCGCTACCTGCAATCCGGTTTTGCGGTGCATCTGCGGGGGCCTTCGGGCACAGGCAAAACTACCCTAGCGATGCATTTGGCTAGCCTCCTAGGCCGCCCCATCATGCTGATCTATGGCGACGACCGCTTTGATTCCTCCGACCTCATCGGGGGCCGCACCGGCTTTACCCATCGGCGGGTGGTGGATAACTTCATCCATTCAGTGGTGAAGATAGAGGAAGATGTGCGGCAGCGCTGGGTAGATGCCCGCCTCACCTTGGCTTGCCGGGAGGGGTTTACCCTCATCTACGACGAGTTCAACCGCTCCCGCCCTGAGGCCAACAACGCCCTCCTGAGCGCTTTGGAAGAGAGGCTGCTGGTGTTGCCGCCAGATAGCAACCGCTCCGAATATCTGCGGGTACATCCCCAGTTCCGGGCCATCTTCACCTCTAACCCAGAGGAATACACCGGGGTTCACAAGGCCCAAGATGCGCTGCTGGATCGGATGATTACCATTGATATTGGGGAGCCGGACATCGAGACGGAAAAGGAGATCCTCATTTCCCGCATCGGCCTATCTGCTTCTGACGCGCTCAAGATTGTCCACCTTGTCCGTGCTTTCCGCCGCAAGTTGGATCTGACCCGCCAACCCAGCCTGCGCAGTTGTCTGATGATCGGGCGCATCGTCAAGGAGCACGAGCTGGCGGTGAGCAAAGAAAACACTGATTTTCGTGCCCTGTGTGCCGATGTGCTGTTGCCTAGGGCTGGCAATCGCTATGAAGAGGGATCCCAGGTGCTCAACCAACTCCTGGACCAACTGCCCGGCTAAGGGGCAGGCCCGCCTAAACACCTCTGCAGGCTTTGAAGGGGGATTGCTCTGTGCCCATTACCTCTCAACCTCTGGCCACTGCCACCCACGGCTCCTCATTGGCCGATGTCTTGGAACGGGTACTGGATAAGGGCATTGTTATCGCCGGGGATATCACGGTTTCCGTGGGCAATGTGGAGTTGCTCACTGTGCGCATTCGGCTGCTGATTTCCTCCGTAGACAAAGCCAAGGAGATTGGGATCAACTGGTGGGAAGCGGATCCCTACCTCCACAGCCAAGCCCGCGAGCTGCTGGAAACCAACCGCCAGTTGCTGCAGCGGGTCAGTGAGCTGGAAAAGCAACTGGCCCAAGGGGGGAAAGAAACGGAGTAATCCCAGGCTAGACTGGCTGCTGGGGTGGTTTAACCGGGGGAGGGGATGGCAGCAGGGATCAGCCTCGACCACAAGGGCTGGGGCCGCCTAAGGGAGTTGGAGTGGGCGGCAGGCCTAGTGCTGGCGCTGGCGATCTCCAGCCCAGCCTGGGGGCAAAACCCGCGTGCCATCAGCATTAGCGCCGATGTTCAGGAGGCCAACGCCAACACGGGGGTGTTTGTAGCCACTGGCAATGTTACCCTCAGCTTTCCTGCCGAGCGCCTCACTGCCCGTGCCCAAAAGGCAGTCTACTATAGCAAAGAGCAGCGGATTGAGCTGGAGGGCCGGGTCACCATCCGCCAAGGAGAAAATCAACTCCAGGCAGAGAAGGTCATCTACCACCTTGGAAAAGGGATCCTCCAGGCCGTCCCTTTACCCGGCCAGCAGGTAGAATCCATCTACGTGTTGCCGGAGCCTACTGCTAGTCCCTAGTTCTAGCGCCCACGAAAGGATTCGAACCTCCGACCCCTGGGACCGGAACCCAGTGCTCTAGTCCGCTGAGCTACGTGGGCAGTCGATAGCTCCTATCCTACCCTCCCCTTTTGCCTGCTTGCAAGTCCTGCAGAGGGGCAAAGCTGCGGCGGTGCTGAGGGCTTGGCCCCAACTGCTGCAGCGCCAGCCGGTGCTCCCGGGTGCCATAGCCGACGTTGGTGCGCCAGCCATAGCCGGGGTACTGGGAGTCCCAGCTCTGCATCAGAGCATCCCGCCAGACCTTGGCCACGATGGAGGCAGCAGCGATGGAGAGGCTGAGCTGATCCCCTTTCACTAGCGCTGTTTGCCGGGATCCCAGCTCGGCCAACGGCAGCCCATCCAGCAAGACGTGCTCCACTTCCCCCACCTGCGCCAGAGCTCGTTGCATGGCCAGCAGCGTAGCCCGGCGAATGTTGAGCCGGTCAATCTCGGCGGCAGAGGCACTGCCGATGCCCACAGCCAGGGCCACCCGGTAAATCCGCTCCGCCCAGTAAGCACGCTGCCGGGGGCTAAGTTGCTTGCAGTCCCTCACCCCTGCCAGCACCTCCGGATCCAGTTGGGGAGGCAGAATGACCGCCGCGGCAACCACAGGCCCGGCCAGGGCTCCCCGCCCCACTTCATCCACCCCCGCCACTCGCCGCAGCCCTCGTTGCCACAGGGATCCCTCCCACCTCAAGCTAGGCTTGGTTGCCTTGTCCATAAGTCACCAACCAGCTTGGCTAACTGCTGCGAGAGCGCCGTCGTCTGGAGGCTGCTGGCGATTGGTGAGAGGGGTCAATGACTACTTCTGGCGGCGCCCCTGTTGCTGCTGGCTCTGCTGTAGGCAGCCGTTCGGCCTGGGTAGCTTCCGGCCGAGGAGCAGGCTCTTGGGATGGCGGGGCCAACGCTTCCGCTAAAGGTGAAGGTGCACCGTTGGTGGGAGTTGGGCTAGGGGATCCCTCCACCGCTGCAGGGCCTGGCAAAACTACCCTAATCACCGTGTCTCGGCCCGCAGGCGGTGGCTGATCCAGAAGCAACAGGGGCGACAGCCCCAGCTCCGAATAGACCCGCTGCTGGAGAGGAGTCATTTCCACACTGAGGGTTTGCCGAGCTGGTCCACTTTCTGGAGACTCTGTCCCACTGGCATGGCCAGCCTCCTCCCCGCGGCTAGGGCGATGGAATTCTTTGCGCTTTTGCTCTGCTCCTTCTACCTCCCCCTCTTCGCGGGGCCGTTTGCGCACCAGCTCAACCCTGGGTTCCTCCGCCTCCAGTTGCTCTCCTGGACCCAGCCGGGAGCGGTCCAGGGAAGTACGACTATCCGCTGGCAACGCTCCATTGCCGCCCACCTGGAGGCGTGCCCGCTGGGGATCGACGCTCTGGGGGAGAATTGGGCCAGCACCCTCCTCTTCGCCCTCCTCGACCTCGCTAGGCAGCGTTACCGGTCGTCCAGTTTCGACAGTTAACAGCCGCCCTGGCTCGGATCCCGGCAGTCGGGCCAGGATCCCTAGCCCCTCACAGGTGGGGCAGGGGTGGCCAAAGATCTCGTAGAGGCTCTGCCCCTGCCGCTTACGGGTGAGTTCCACTAGCCCCAATTCCGACAGCTGAACCACCTGAGGGCGGGCCTTGTCATTGGCAAGGGCCTTGTTGAAGTGTTCCAGAACCAGCAGCTGATCCCGGCGGGAGTCCATGTCGATGAAATCCACCACGATCACCCCGGCGATGTTGCGCAGCCGCAGCTGACGGGCAATCTCGGTGGCAGCCTCGCAGTTGGTCCACAGCACCGTCTCGCGGGAGGTAGCTGACTGGGTGAAAGAGCCGGAGTTGACATCGATCACGGTCAGGGCCTCCGTGGGCTCAATGACGATGTAGCCTCCAGAAGGGAGATCCACCCGCGGCCGCAGGGCCTGGCGAATAACCGCATTGACCCGGAAGTACTCCAGGATGGGGGTAGGCTCGCGGTGAACCTCAACCACAACTCCCGGCGGCATTTTTCCTTTGTTCCAGCCTTGCAGATAGCTGCGCACCCGTTTTGCACCGGCCGCAGAGTCAGTAACGATGCGGTTGACATCGTCTGAATAAACGTCCCGCAGCACCCGTTGGATAAAATCTTCGTCCCGCCTGAGCAGGCCCGGCCCCCGTGCTGCCTGATACTGCTGCTGGATCTCTTCCCAGAGCTTTTTCAACTGCTCCAGGTCATCAATCATGGCCTCTTCGGATACTCCTTCGGCCTCCGTGCGTACCAACAGGCCCATCTGGGGAGGCTTAATCAAGATGGCCAGCGATTTCAGGCGATTGCGTTCTTCTCGGTCCTCAATGCGGCGGGACAGATACACCCCCTTCCCGTAAGGCCGCAACACCAAGTAACGCCCTGGAAGAGCTAGGTCGCCTGTAAGACGCGGCCCTTTGTTACCAGTGGGCTCTTTCATCACCTGCACCAGCACTTTTTGCTGCGGCAGGACCAGTTCGGAAATGGGAGCCTGGTTGCGTTTAAGACGCAGCGGGCCTAGGTCGCTGACGTGAATAAACCCGTTGCGTTCCCCAGAGCCGAGGTTGACAAAGGCGGCATCGATACTAGGTAGGACGTTCTCAATAATTCCAACGTAAATATCCCCTACCTGGTGGGTGCCACTGGCGATGATTAGCTCTTGGACTTGGTCTTCGGCAAAGACAGCGGCAATACGGTGCTGCTCAGCAATGACAATCTGCCTAGGCATTAATTTCCCTCCCCCCCCTAAGGCCTGCAGTTTTGGATTGAACCCTCGTCTTGGAGAGGGGGTGTTCTAGGATCCGCTCAAGTCTTCGAGGACAAAATTGACTCATCATCCAGCTGTCCATTACCCTAAGCTCTTGGCCAATGACGGACTTCCTGGTTTTGCACTCCAAAGACCTCAGCTTGTGCAGGATTGGCAGTAGGGGGAAAGGTACCCTAGCAGGAACCCGACAAGGGACACCCCTTGCCTGCAACTTGTCTGCAAGAAAGAGGCCCCTTCCCGAGGAAAAAGAAAAGCTGACCTAGCTCGAAGAGGCACACCTCTCTGGACGCCTGGACCCTGTGGCAGTTGTTCTGGGTACGGAGCTCAAGGGGTCTGCGTTTTGGGATCTAACCTAACTTTTGCCTGCTGCTCCTTTGGTCAGGGGTTGAGGCCTGGCAAGGGTTGCAGCAGTATTATAAGGCCTGCAGCATCCCTTAGCCTAGCCAGCCCTGCTGACCAAGAGGCCGCTACTTGCAGCCAACCCTTAGTTGGGCTCGGAGGTGCCGTTCTCCCACAGTAGTCGCAGCCGCTTGGCCGTCTGCAGGGTCCAGCGGGGCAAGCCCAGAGCCTCGGCCATCTGCAGCAGTTGAGGAGGCCGGAGGTAGGCACCGTCATTGCGGCAACTGCCGCGGTAGAAGAGGTGGGCGCTGCCATCAGGGGCCAAGCCCTGGAACTCTAGGTAGTAAAGCAGGGGACGGGCGTTGAAAAGAGATGCTTTGCCCGACTTGGAAGATTTCTCAATCCAAATTTCCCGAGCATCTAGGATCTGGCTGACCCAGGCGGGCCAATTGGCATTGGGCAACTCGCAGCTCACGCTTAGTTGATATTCAGCGGCATAGACAGCCTCAGTGGCCGAGGGATCCCGCAGGCCAATCTCCTGAATGGCCTGGATGGAGATTTCTGGTGGCAGTTGTTCGACAAGCAGGGCACGCAGCTCCTCAGCGGTGAAGGGCCCCTCTGGCCGCTGCAACAGCTCCAGGTCTAGGATCTCGCCGTAGCCTTCCTGGCCAACGGGCAGGGCGTTGGCGTTAGCCAGGCGAGGCAGGGGGTGGTAGCCGCCACTAAAAGCCAAGGGCAATCCTGCGCGCCGACAGGCTTGCTCCCACAGGCGCATGAGATCCAAGTGGCCTAGCCAGCGCAGGTCCCCCGTTTTGGCGTAGGTGATGCGGAAGCGCTGGGCAGGCGGCTCTGGCTCGAGAGGATCTGGGGTGGGGGCGGGCCGGCTTTGCAGCGGCGGAACGGGGGGAGGCGGGATGACGATGTTGTGGCCAAAGCTGGGGCCGCAGACGCCGCAGGCAGAGCACTTCTCAAAGGAGCAGTCTTCTACAGTCATCGCTTCCAGGGCGCGGCGGTAGTCTTTCTGCAGCCATTTTTTGTCGATGCCGGTGTCGATGTGATCCCAGGGTAGGGGATCCTCCAAGCCCAGCTCGCGGATGGGGAGATAGGCGCAGAGGGCAACCGGATCGGCGCTGGGATCCACGGCTTCGCCGCAGTAGGCCTTGACCCAGGCAGCGTAGGCCGTGTCGATGTTTTCCCACCAGGCATCTAGGCCAGCGCCAGCCCGCCAGGCCCGCTCAATCATTTGTCCCAGGGAGCGATCCCCTTTGCCAATAAAGTCCTCCAGGATGCTAAAGCGGATGTCGGTGAAGTGGGCCTTGACCCCCCGCAGCCGCCGCAGTTCCTTCTGTAGCAGGGCCTGCTTGCGCTGCACGTCGGCATAGTCCACCCGGTGCCACTGGAAGGGCGTGTGGGGTTTGGGAACAAAGTTGGAAAGGGTAAGGGTAAACTCCACCCGCTTGCGGCCCAGGGCAGCACACTCCCGCTGCAGCATCTCGACAGTGCGGGCAATGCCAATGACATCGGCGTCGGTCTCGCCGGGCAGGCCAATCATGAAGTAGAGCTTAATTTTGTCCCAGCCCTCCTGGACGGCGGTGCGAATGCCGCGAATGAGGTCGGCGTCGCTCAGACCCTTGTTGATGATGTCCCGCAGCCGTTGCGTGCCCGCCTCTGGGGCAAAGGTCAGACCGGAGCGGCGGGATCCTTTCATGATGGCGGCAATTTGCTCATCAAAGCGATCCACCCGCTGGCTGGGCAGCGAGAGCGCAACGTGCTGGCCAAGGAGACGGTTGTGCAGCTCCACTCCCACCGCCGGCAGGGAAAGGTAGTCGGAGCAACTGAGAGAAGAAAGGGAAAACTCACTGTAGCCGGTTTTGCGCAGCCCCTGCACCACTGCCTCCACTACCGCTTCCGGCTCCACATCGCGGGCTGGACGGGTGAGCATGCCGGGTTGGCAGAAGCGACAGCCACGGGTACAGCCCCGCCGCACTTCCATCACCAGGCGGTCGTGCACCGTTGCCACCAGCGGCACTAGGCCAATGGAGTACTGCGGTTGGGGCAGCGCTACGCGGCGGCGAACACGCTCCGGCACACCGGCCACAATGGGCCGCGGTGGGATCCCCTCGTAAAACTGGGGTACATACACCCCCGGCACTTGGGCTAGCTCCAAAAGCACTTCCCGGCGGGGCTTGTGCAGGGATCCAGCCAGCACCTGGCCAATTTCGGGCAGCACCTCTTCCCCATCCCCGAAGACAAAGAAGTCAAAAAAGTCAGCAAAGGGCTCTGGGTTAGAGGTGGCGGTCGGCCCACCGGCAAAGATCAGGGGACACTCCTGCGGGGTGAAGGCTTGCCGTTCCCACCACTTGAGCGGGATCTCAGCCAGATCCAGCATCTCCAGGATGTTGGTGCCCCCCAGCTCGTAGGCTAGGCTGAAGCCGACAATATGGAAAGCGCGCAAGGGGCGACGCGATTCTACAGCAAACAGCGGGATCCGCAACTGCCGCATCCGGGCCGCCAAATCCCGGCCTGGCAAGTAGGCGCGGTCGCACAACTGGTCTGGCTGGGCGTTGAGGATGTTGTAGAGGATAATGTGGCCCAGGTTGGAGGCCCCCACCTCGTACAGCTCTGGGTAACTCAGCACCCAACGCACCCGCGCCGAGTCCCAGGGGCGGTGGACAGCACCAAATTCTTTCCCCAAGTAGCGGGCTGGCCGCTGAATTTCCGGCGTGAGCAGGCAATCCAGATCAATGGGGCCTAGGTCGGCTTCCGTGGCAGCTGCAGCAAGCATGGGGCTCCTAACCAGCAGCAAACACAGTTTCTAATCTGACTCTAGCCGAACTTGCCCAGCAGTCCAAAGCCGGGGTGGATGGGTCCGGGAGCCGCTGGCAGGCGGGTTGGGGTCAATCCTACTCTTTCTCCGCCTCGAAGGAGTACCCGGAAGCTACTGCCAAAGCTTCCAGGGAGCGCAGTCCTACGTAACGGCGGCCATTGATAATCCAGGTTGGATAGCTGGTGATCCCTGCCTTTGTACACTCCTCGAGCTGGGGCGTGCCGGGCCCGTTGGGCGAGCACTCCACATAGGGTACCTGGGCAAAGGCTGACCCAAACAGGGCCTTCTGCTCTTGACAGTGGGGGCACCAGTAGGCCCCATACATGGTGGCGCCAATCTTACGCAGGTGGGCCGCCAAGCCTGCCGCTAGAGGGCTAGGTGGAGGGGCCTGGTTAGCGTACACCCCAAGGGTGGCTACCAAGGTGAACAGGCCCACGAGAATGTAACCAACAGCCAGCTTGACCCCGTCCAGCCAGCGGTGGCCGAACACGGTAACGAGCCAAAGCCCCGCCACCAACCCGATTGCTGCAGTGCAGTAGAGGCAGAATTGCCGCAGCACTGCCACCATGAGGTAAAGCATGTACATCTCAAAGACACTCATGGCGGAAACCAAGCCAAACAGAGCTGGCCACCGCCACCGCTTCACCCCTGGGAGTGTATCTGGCAGCACAGCCAGCGCCAAGACGGCGAGAAACCCCAGCAGTCCAAGAGCTGCTGTTGGGATCCCCAAAAACTCTGCCCACCGACTGGAGAGCACCAGGTTGCACCCCCCATCCCCTCTGCAGAAGGCAGCCGGCTGCTCCGTTAGCTTGGTGTAGGTAAGGTAGGCTGTCAACAGAACTCCTAAGCCGGACAAGAGGGCCAAAATTGGGCGAGCATGGCGCTGCAGCCAGGTTTCCTGCGGGGCCTTAAGATAGGAAGCCATAGAACCGTTACAGCAGCTTGACACCCCTGAATTATAGAGGAGCAGAATTGACCTCGTCCGTGGGATCCTGTATCGGCAGGCCAGCTAAGCGGCGCACTTGGGCGGCAAACCTATCCCCTAGCCGTAGGGATCCCAGCTTGGGATCAGAGAGAGGGCGGTCGCAGATCCCCCAGCGGCGGCGAAAGTAGCGGGCCAAGTCGGTTTCGGCCAAAGCCAGATAAACCGGGCGGCCATGGGGACAGGTGTGGGGGCTAGCAGTGCGCTGCCAGGCGTCCAGCAACTGCTGCATCTGCTCCAGGGTCAGGGGGGTCCCATTGCGCAAAGCGCCACGGCAGGCCAGCGTCACCTGAGCTGCCTCCAGGTCGGCACAATGGCTAAGTTCTAGAAGGGATCCCTGCACCTCGGCGGGATCTTCGGAGCAGAGAGCCAGCGGTAGGCGGCGCACCAGATACGCAGCGGGGCCAAAGGGTTCCGGCTCCAGCCCCAACTGCTCCAACTGCTCCACAGCTTGGGAAGACAACCCCTGCAGCATCACGGGTGTCTCAAGCTTCACTAGCTGCCAGTGCTGTTGGATCTCCTCGTAGCGCACTCGCTCGTGGGCCAGGTGTTGCTCCACCAGCCACAGCCCTTGGGGGTGCTCCGCTAGGATGTAGGTCTGGTGCAGCTGAGCCAACGCCTTCAGAGGCGGTAGGGAGGAACCCGCGGCAGAGAAAGCTGGGCTCTGGAGGGAGGGAGAAACCCTGTAGAGGGACTTGGCCTCGCTGGCGCGGAGGAGATGGAGGGAGCGGCGACTGGCCTGGACAGATCCCGCCCGCAGGAGATCCTGGAGGTACTGGCGCAATTGCTCCTCTCGCTTTTGCGGCTCCTGCAGATAAAGTTCGCTCTTAGCCGGATGGCGGTTCCAGTCCACCTGTTCAGGTGGCAGGCGCAGATGCACCACCACTACGGGATGGCGATGGCGGGGCAAGGTGTGCTGAAAGACGGACTGGATGAGCCGTTGCCACGCCGGCATCTGCACAAAGCGCCCGTTGACCGCCACCCGGATCCAATCGGGGCGAGGGCGATGCAGGCGATCCGGCAAGCCTAGCACTACTTCCCAGTCACTATCCCCCTCTTGAATGCGCCGGTAGCGTAGATCGGAAGGCTCCACTTGCGGCAACATTTGCAGGAGCAGATCCAGCAGAGATGGACCCGGCCAGAGACTGAGCAGCAATTGCCCTTCTTGGCACACCTGCCAACTCACCTCTGGATGCGCCAGGGCCGCGTTCTGGATCAAAGTTAGGAGCGAGCGCGTCTGGGGCAGGGGACAGCGGCGTAGGGGCCAGTTAGCAAACAAATCCGCCACCGTCACCACTGTCCCTAGAGCAGTGGCCGCTGGCTGCTTGGAGGTCAGCTCCCCCCGCTGGTCGTAGGTGGCGAGCCAGCCGTGAGCATCGGCAGCATGGCGAGTCTGAATGGTCAGGGATCCCAGGCGGGCTAGACTGTGCAGCGCTTCGCCGCGAAACCCCAGGCTACGCCCATCTAACTTGCTCGTGGTGTAGCGACGGGCCACCTGCTCCAACTCCGAACCTGGGATCCCTTGGCCGTTATCGGCTACCCGCACCTGCCAGCGGCTAGGCCAAAGATCTACCTGAATGCGGCTGGCCTGGGCATCGAGGGCGTTTTCTATCAATTCCCTGAGAGCTGCCTCCAGCGAGTCAATCACCTCTCCCGCTGCCATTTGGGCAACTCGCTCCGGACTGAGGGGCCGAATCCTGAGCATGGGAAAAGCTCCCTTGAGGAGTCCTCTTTCAGTATGTCCCGCCAAGGAACTCCTCCACTCCCTCGGGGCAAAAGGAAAACCCCTGGCCGGGGCCAGGGGTGTAGAGGTCAACTGGGCTGGGTAGGTCTTA